>JANWYM010000749.1 GCA_025055355.1 Abditibacteriales bacterium | reverse complement strand
CTGGCGACCGACAACATTGCCCACGCCGAACTTCTCCCGCGCCAGAGCCTCGCCGTGCTGCTCGTCACCCACAGCAACCTGGCCTTGGAAAAAGTCCTTGCCGTGGACCCGCACGTGGACGGGCAGAAGTCCGCTAAAATCGCGCCCGCTGACTACACGCCCGCAGCCGCGTCGAAATATGATGTCGTTCTCTTCGACAACTTCGTCCCCTCCGCTCTTCCCTCCGCCAACTACATGCTTATCAACGCCGCTGGACCGGGCACGCCCGTCCAGCGCATCGGCACGTTTGACCGCCCCGGCGTGGTGGATTGGGACAAAAAGCACCCTGTCACGCGCTACCTCAACCTCACGGATTTGCGCATCGCCCGCTGTCTTGCTGTGCAGGTCGCCGACTGGGGTAAGTCCATCGCGGACAGCGACAACCCTCAAGCACCGCTTATCGTCGTCGGCGAGAAAGGCAACCGCCGCGTTGTGTATCTGGGCTTCGACATCAAGGAAAGCGACCTCTGGCTGCGCGTCGCCTTCCCCATCTTCATCTCCAACGCTGTGCGCTGGCTCGCCAGCGGCGCGAAGACCCAGCAGGAAAGCGTCCTCACCCGCGCCGGCGACGTCGTGCCTCTCCACCCGCCCCTGACTGTCGAAAGCGTCACCGTCACCGACCCGCTCGGACGCGCCCGCACCGTCACAGGCAAACGCCGCCCGCTCCTGTTCGACGGCACCGACACCATCGGCGTTTATCAAGTGAAAGCCAAAAACTACCAGCAAAAGTTTGCCGTGAGTTTGCTCAACAAGCGCGAAAGCGACATCCTGCCGCACACCACCATCGCTTTAGGCAGCGCGGGCGAAACCGCCACCGCCGGCAGCACCCGCGCCCCCAAAGAGATCTGGCGGTGGCTCATCGTGCTGGCGTTGATTGTGTTGGGGCTGGAGTGGTGGGTGTATCATCGCGGGACGTGAGAAGGAGGGGGAACAACGGCGCGGCGCGGTTCGCCTTAGCCCGCTCTGGTCCCTCCCATCAATCTGCTGACCGTCATCCCCGCACTGCCTTGACCCACTCTTGACACGCCCGCGCAAAGATGCCCACATCCACGCCTAAGGCGACGTATTGCACGCCGAGGGCAATCCATTCTTTGGCGATGTCGGGGTTGTCGGCGAAGGTGCCGACGAACTTGCCAGCGGCGCGGATTTTGACGGTGGCTTCTTTCATGAGGTTGATGACGCGGGGGTCGCGCACCTGACCGGGAATCCCCAAGGATTGCGAGAGGTCATAAGGTCCGAGAAAAATCACGTCAATGTGCGGCACGGTGAGAATCGCGTCGAGGTTTTCCACGCCGCGCACGCCCTCGACGTGGATGATGACCATCTGCTCCTCGTTGAGTTTGTCGGTGTAGCCCTGAACGCCGAAGACCGTGTAATCGCCCGCCCGCGTGTAGAACGACAACCCGCGCTGACCGAGGGGGCGATACTTCGCGCCGCGCACGACCGCTTCTGCATCGGCTTGCGTCTCGATCTGTGGCACTTGCACGCCGCCGCTGCCGATGTCCAGCGCCCGTTGAATCTGCGGCGCGTCGTTCTTGCGCACCCGCACGATGGGGGTCAGGTCCGTGTTGTGCGCCGCGCGGCATAAGTCCTCCGCCGTCTCCACGCTCAGCGGTCCATGCTCCATGTCAATAATCGCAAAGTCAAACCCCGCCAGCCCACAAATCTCGATGAACGCCGCATACGCGCTGTTCAGGAACGGACCCAGCGTGTATGCGCCCGCTTGCAACTTCCGCTTCAGTTGGTTCTCGCGCATGAAGACTCCAAAGCTGTTCACGGACCTCACGGATGACTTGTAGCCTACTACCCAGTGAATCCGTGTCATCCGTGAAGTCCGTGAACAGCCCATCCGCTATTTGCCGATGAAGTTCTGCGTCACCATCTTACCCATTTTGCCCGCGTCTACGATGCCGATGCCGATTTCGGTGAACGACGAGCGCAGGATGTTCTCGCGGTGCCCTTTGCTCTTCATCAGTCCCTCGTGGGCTTGGGCGATGGTGGGCGCGTAGGCGATGTTCTCGCCAGCGGTCACGTAAGTCAAACCCGTCGCTTTGATGCGGTCGAACGGCGTGCTGCCTTTGGGGGAATCGTGCGAGAAGTATTTGA
>JANWYM010000748.1 GCA_025055355.1 Abditibacteriales bacterium | reverse complement strand
GCGGACACGGCTTCAAACTTTGCCCCGCGACGGGCGACCTGATGGCGGAGTTCATCGCCACAGGCAAAACGACAGAGGTGGACATTCGCTTCTTCCGCCTCAGCCGCTTCGCGGAGGGGCAACCGATTCGAGGGAAGTATAGTTACAGCATCTTGGGATAAACGACGCACATTGGGGCTGGGCAGCGCGCGCGGTCCTCAGAAGACCTATCCGAGAACCGTAGCCCGTCGTGCCGTGATGGTTCCGCGACGGCGTCGTGGGCTACTTTTTGAATAGGTCTAAGAGCCTCTTCAAAAACCGGGGAGCGCAGGTTTCCAGCCTGCATAAAATGCCGACGAAATGTCGGCGCTCCCTGGTTTTCGTATAGGCTCTCAGTGGGAGGTGACAACCGATGGTGACAGCGAAGGACATTATGACGAAGAGAGTGACGACCATCAGCGCGTGCGCTGGCATTGAGGAACTCACCCAACTGCTCGCCAGCAAGCATATCAGCGGCGTTCCCGTCGTGGACGAGTCGAAGAAAGTGGTGGGCATCGTGACCGAAGCAGACGTGCTGGCGAAAAAGGAAGGCGCATGCACAGTGGGAGACATCATGACCAAGAAGGTCATCAGCGTTACGCCCGATACGGAAGTTCACGAGGTTGCCCGGGTCTTAGCCAAGCGTAAAATCAAGCGCGTGCCGGTGATGGATGACGGCAAGTTAGTGGGGGTCATCAGCCGCGCCGACTTGGTGAAGGCGATGGCGAAGGAGTAACCGACGCGTCACGCGAGAGGTGCTGTCCCAGCCCCAACGAGGTTCTCTTCTTCTCACAGGAGGGCGCCTTGAAAAGAGGGTGAAGTGATGGACGCCCTAACAGCCCTTAAAACGCGCCGCAGCGTGCGCGTCTATCAGGACAAGCCGATTCCCAAGGAGGTGCTGGAAGACATCATTGATTGCGCGCGGCTGGCGCCGACGGCGATGAACCGTCAGCCATGGGCATTCGTGGTCGTCACCGAGAAAGAGACGCGGCAGCGCATCGCAGCCTGGACCGATTTTGGCCAGCATATCGCGCAAGCGGCGGCGTGCGTGGCGGTGTTCTGCGAGGACACGAAGTATTTCCTGGAGGACGGCTCGGCGGCGACGCAAAACATTCTGCTGGCAGCGTGGGCGCACGGCATCGGGTCGTGCTGGGTGGCGGGGGACAAAAAAGCCTACGCCGAGCCGATTCGACAACTGCTGGGCTTGCCTGAGCATTACAAACTTGTCAGCCTCATCCCGCTGGGCTACCCCGCAGACGTGCCGCCGAAGGACAAGCGCCCCCTGGCGGACGTGCTGCACTGGGAGCGGTATCGCGGGCAGACGGGGCGGTGACCGAGGATGAACGAAAACGGCGTCAAAGCGTTGCGGGCATCGCCGCTGCTGGCGGTTTTGTCGGAGGAGACCTTGAAACAGTATTGTGCGGTTTTCCACGTGCGGCAGTTGCAGGCGGGCGAATACCTCTACTTTGACGGCGACGCGGCAAACACCCTGACCTTCATCCGCACAGGGCGCATCAAGGTCACGCAGGTATCGTCCGAGGGCGGGGAGATGATTATCGGCTTTTTCGGGGAAGGGGATTTTGTGGGCTGTTGCTGCTTGCTGGATACCGCGAAGTTGCCTTGCTCGGCGCAGGCGGTGGAGCCGACGGAGGTGATATGTATCGCCCGCGAAGATTTCTTGCGCATGATGAATGAACACCCCGCGCTGGCGGTGCGCACCGCGCAGGAGATAACCCGACGGCTGCGTCTGGCGCACACCAAAATGAAGAACCTCGCTCTGGACCCGGTGGAGAAGCGCGTGGTCGCCGCTCTACTCGAACTGAGCGAACGGTTCGGCGCCGATGCCAAAGGTGGGGCACGCGTCATCCCCTCCCGCGTCACGCGGCTGGAATTAGCCCAGATGGCAGGCACGACGCTGGAAAGCGCCAGCCGCACGATGAGCAAACTCAAACGCGCTGGCTTAGTGCGCTCCTCGCGCAACCGCACTGTTCTTCTTTCCCCTCCAGACCTTGTCCGGCGCCTCCGTTAATCTTTAGTGCGCCTCCGACGCCAAGGGGGCATTGAGGCTGAGGACACAGAGGAAATGAAGGCGTGTAGAATGATTTCCGAGAACGGCGAGGAGCCACC
>JANWYM010000747.1 GCA_025055355.1 Abditibacteriales bacterium | reverse complement strand
CAGTCGAACACTTTGCCCTCCACACGGAACGCCCCGCAGGACTGCTCCAGATAGTAGTCGTTCAAACTCCCGTAAACCTCCTGTCCCGTCGCGTTCCGCTTGTTCTTGTAAGTCCCCTGGCTGAAGAGCATCTCTTCCCATTCCTTGAGCGGAATCTGCGGATTGTGTTTCACGTCGGGATACTCGATGCAGATGACGGCGAGGCGATAGACATCCTTGCGCCACAAGGTGCGCTCCTCCGCGCCGAAGGGGCGGTCATTGGGGTCGGCGCTCAGTTCGGCATAGAGTTCCACCTCCTTACCCTCGCGGCGCAGCAGCAACTTCACACGGTCGCCGGGCTGTTTTTCCGCCAGCACATCCGTCAACTGCGCGAAGTTCAGCACGGGGGCGTTGTCAATTTTGAGCAACACGTCGCCTGGGCGCAACCCCGCCCGCTCGGCGGGGGAACCGGGCGCCACACGTTGCACCGGCGCGCCCTGGTTGTCGTCCCCCTCGCCGATGAAGACCCCCAGCACGGCGCGCTGTGCGCCGAGGCGCAGCGGACGACTGGTGGCGCCCAAAATCACCTTGATGTCCTGCGACTTCCCCCCGCGCGTGATGTTCAGTTGCACGATGTCGCCTGCCCTCCGCGACTGAATCGCCTGCCGCAGGTCCTCAACGGTTCTAAGCGGCTTGCCGTCAATTTTGTTCAGCGTGTCGCCGATTTGCAAGCCCTCACGCTCCGCCGCTGAACCCGCTGCGATCTCGTCAATCACCAATCGCCCCCGCTTATCCGGCGTGACGTGCACGCCCAGATGCGCCGTGCGTCCGATGGAAGACAGAGAACGCCCCGACACAATCTGCGCCGTAATCGCCGTTTCAACCGTGCGAAAATCAGCAAGGTTCGGCTCCGCCGCCGCCCCTGCCGCCAACCATCCCACCAAGGTGAGAAGCAGCATGGAAAGCCATCGCATTCTGGAAACCTCCCTCCGTTACTCCATCGCCCTTAGACGAGGTAGCAGTCAAAGGGTTCAACTTCCACGCGACTCAGCGGTTAAGTCCTGCCTCGACCATTTGACGCGCCTTCCGTCTTCGTGTTATACTGCCTCTATCATTTTGGATCGAGGGAGGATGTCACTCGTGGCAAAGGCACGTCGCCCAGCAAAGAAAGACATCATTAAAGTCGGCATCATCGGCGCGGGGGGCATCGCACGCGCAGCGCACATCCCCGCCTACCAGAAACTCCCCAACGTCGAAGTCGTTGCCGTTGCCGACGTGGTGGAGGAAGCCGCCCAAGGTGCGGCGGCGCAGTTCAACATCCCTCATGTTTTCACCGATTTTCAGAAGATGCTGGAGATGGAGGAGATAGACGCGGTTAGCGTCTGCACGCCGAACTTCCTGCACGCGCAGGTGAGCATCGCGGCATTGCAGGCAGGCAAGCACGTCCTCTGTGAGAAGCCGCTCGCCCTGAACGCGCGGGAGGGACAGGCGATGGTGGATGCCGCCCAACGCACGGGCAAAAAACTCATGTGCGGCTTGAACAATCGCTTCCGCGCTGATGCCCAAGCCCTCAAGCGCTTCGCCCAGGCGGGCTACCTCGGTGACGTTTACTACGTGCGCGCGCAGGCGCTGCGGCGACGCGGCATCCCCGGCTGGGGCGTGTTCATTGACAAGGAAAAACAAGGTGGCGGTCCGCTCATTGACATCGGCGTTCACATCCTCGACCTCGCGCTGTTCATCATCGGGCATCCCCGACCGGTCGCGGTGTCAGGGCAAACTTACGTTAAGTTCGGTCATCGCAAAGACGTAGTGGGCTTGATGGGACAGTGGGACCCCAAGCAGTTCACCGTCGAAGATTTCGCTGTCGGACTGGTGCGCTTCGAGAACGGCATGACGCTCACGCTGGAGGCGAGCTTCTGCGCTAACATCGAGCAGCGGGAAGTTTTCAACTTCACCATCCTGGGTGACAAAGGCGGCTGTCAACTTGACCCGGTGAAGATGTTCAGCGAGGTCAACAAAACGCTCATTGACATGACACCCGTTTACTTGCCGCCAGTGCACACCCACGAGCGCGAGATTCAACTGTTCATCGAAGCCATTCGCGAGGACAAACCCGTGCCTATCCCCGCCGAAGAGGCGTTGCTCGTCACCAAAATTCTGGACGGCATC
>JANWYM010000746.1 GCA_025055355.1 Abditibacteriales bacterium | reverse complement strand
AGGCGTCGTTCCATCGGAGATGTCGCCAGGCAGCCCACCTGAAGCGTTGAAGGCGCAGGCGATTGCGGCGCGCAGCAAGGCGTTGGCGAGCCTGAGCAAGCACAAGACTGACGGCTTCAACCTGTGCGCGACGGAACATTGCCAAACCTATGGCGGCGCGGACAAGGAAGCGCCTTCGACAACCCAAGCCGTGCGCGACACCCGCGGCGTCGTGCTGACTTACAAGGGCAAAATCGTGGATGCCGTTTACAGCGCGACCTGCGGCGGCATGACAGCGAACAGTGAGGACGTGTGGCTCAAACATCCTGTGCCCTACCTGCGCAGCGTCCCCGACGGTGGGTTGGCGCAAATCCTCAACGCACTGTTTCCCGTGCCGCTCGCGCAGATGGATTGGTTCTTCAAGGCGCCAGTGGACGCCTGCTGTAAACCCGTTGACGGCAACGCCAGCCACTTCCGCTGGACGCGGGGATTTTCATTCGCCGACGTGGAGCGCTGGGCGAACGCGCAGCAGAAAATCGGCAAACTCGTCGGAGTCACCGTGCTGGAACGCGCGGTCAACGGACGCGTCAAGCGGCTGGAAATTAAGGGTGAAGATGGCGCGCTTGTGCTTGCGGGCGATGGGGACATCCGCCGGTTTTTCCGCTCCTTGCCCAGTTCCGCCTTCATCGTCGAAGTGCTCCACGATGCCAGCGGCAAACCGACAGGCCTTAAACTCTGGGGGGCAGGCTGGGGGCATGGCGTCGGGATGTGTCAGGAAGGCGCGGTCCATCGGGCACGCAGCGGCTGGACGGCGGAGGCGATCCTGAAGCATTACTTGACAGATGTAGAAACTCAGACGATATTTTAACTAAACTTTTGCGTTTTGCCCTTTCCCTCGCAAATGCCTGCTATTGCGAGCGGAGTGCAGCAGTCCCTCGCGCCTGTCATTGCGAGCGGAGCGAAGCAATCTCCTCCGCGAGGGGATTGCTTTGCTTCGTTCCTCGCAACCGCTGAGGCTCCTCGCAATGACGCTCGTGCGCTCGCTATGGCGCTCTCCTACATTTGGGAGGGAGAGAAGCACGAAACGCAAAAGTTTGGTTCAAGGCAGGCTGTCAATCCTGTCTAAAAAAGAGCATGACCCTTCAACACATGCGACAGACGACGGGCATGGTCATACCTGTTTGGTATCCTGACACCATGCCTATCGAAGCGATGGAAGCCGTGCTGGCGCCGTGCCTGGTGGACGTGGAGCCGTTTGCGCAGCGGGAGAACGTCCTGGTCGTAGTGGACGGTGCGCCCCAGGCGCACGTCGCCGCGCAGCGTGTGCAGAAGCGACTCGACAACTTTGAAATCCTCTTCAAGGAACAGAACGAAGGCAAAGGCGGTGCGGTGGCGAGTGGCATCGAGCGGCTGCTGGCAAACCCGACCGTGCAGTTCATCGTCACCCGCGACCACGACAACGACCATCTGGCGAACGACGCGCTCAACCTCGTGCGGCTGGCGGCGCAGTTGCAGCGCGAGGCGCAGAGCGATTGCGTGATGAGCATCGGGCGGCGCGTCAACGTGCATCGGCATCTGGGGTTCGTGCGAGGGGAATATGAATGGATGATGAACGAGGTCGTGTTTGAGGCGGTCAAGTTCGCGCGGGCGCGGGAGGGCAAAACGGTCAACACGCAGTTCTTCGCGGCTTACGAGCCCGTCCCCGACATGCAGACCGGCTTCAAATGTTACACCCGCGCGACGGCACAACTGCTGGTGGATACGCTGCAACGTGCGTCCCAGGAAACGCCTGATTGGGACGTGCGCCGACACGGAGCTGAAGTTCCCGTCATCGTCGAAACGCTGCTGCGCGGCGGGACGATTGGCGAGGTCACGCGCCTCGCGTGGGAGAACCAGCCGATCACGACTTACGACCTGGCGGGGCGCGTGCAGGTTAAAGGCACCGTGCTGGCGTGGGCGCTGCGCCGCGCCGATGTGCCGCTCGCCGTCGCCCGACAACTGCTCTGCAACGCGATAGCACGGCGAACAATGGCGAAGGAAGAAAAAGGGCTGTCTGATCTGCTGTCACTGGCAAACTGGACGCTTGACCAACTGAGCAGGTATCGAGGAGAATCCGTGGAGCCGATAGGGCAAATTCGACTGGCGGAGTTTTTCTGAACACTCGACCTTGCACAGGTCACGGA
>JANWYM010000745.1 GCA_025055355.1 Abditibacteriales bacterium | reverse complement strand
CTGCGTCTGCAACGGGAAGCCGACAGGCACGGAGAGCGTCTGCGCCTCAGGGCTGAGGAGCGTCGCACCTTGCGCGGCGAGCGATGCGCGTGCCGAAACGGGAGCGGCGGTGTCGTTATGAACGGCGACGGGGATAGATACCTCATCGCCCTGCGTCAGAAACGGCGGCGGCGCAAGCCGAACGAAGAAAGGCAGGTTCACCGTGATGTTGTGCTTCGCTGTGCCGACTTTCGTGTCCGCTGTGACCGCCCGCACCGTCGCCCGCCAACTGGTGAGCGAGTCGGGCAGTTTCACATCCACCACGGCTTTGCCGGTGGCGTCGGTGACGACGTGCGCGTTCCAGTAGGCGGTATCAGGAAAGTCCTTGCGCACCTCATACTCCGCGCCGTTGCCGCCCGCCTCCGCAGTGACATCATGGGGCATCGCCGAATAAAACGTCACCACCTTGCTGTGTTGCGCGCCGTAGAAGTAGCGCCGCAGGTCGGGGCTTTCCTCCCCGCGGACGGCGTAGATGGCTTCGTCCACCAGCCCCAGCGACACCTCCGCGCTGACAGGTTGGCCATTATCGTCGTGGGTCTGCACGGTGAAGCGAGCGCGCTCGCCGGGGCGGTAGGTGGGGCGGTCAGCGGTCACGCTTACGCGCAGAAACTTTTCGCGCGGGGGGATGAAGAGAACTTCCGAGTCCTCACCGTATCCGCCGATGTGCGCCACGCTGGCGTGCAAGGTCACGTTCGGCGCATAGCGGCGCGGCAGCGGCAGGTTCAACGTCCCCGTGCCACTGCGCAGCGATACGAGGCGGTAATCCAAAATGCGTTCCCTTTCCACACAGACGAGCGCGGTCGTGCCGATGCCTGCGGTGCGCAAGGCGATGCTTGCGCTCTCACCCACGCGGTAGAACGAACGGTCGGCGGTGGCGTTCAATTCGGGTTTTTCGTCCCTGCGCCCGGCGCGGGACGGTGTCGCGGTGGCAATCCAAATCTGCCGTCGGACTTGCATCGTGCGCCCACGGTCATCTTTGACCTGTGCGGCGACTTCGAGATAGGGAGAGTTAGGCGCGGTGAGGGTCAGCGAAGCCCGTCCGTTTTTGTCCGTCGTCAGCGTGCGCGACAGCAGCGGTTGGCGGTCCCTTTCGTCCCACGCGACGGCAGTCGCTGCAATCGCCACGCGGCAGACGGCGGGCTGCGCGTTCAGGTCGTGCGCGGTGATGTTCAACCGCACGGTATCGCCGGATGCATACCAGAAGCGGTCAGTGCTGACCATCAGAGAGTAGTCAGCGGGCGCCAAACTGATACTCGTTCCCCCTCCCGCGCTGCGCCGCGCCGTGTCCGTGACCCACGCCGCGAGGCGCAGCCGACTCCGCGCCTTGACAGCCTGGGTCGGAAGAGAAACGAGGCACACGCCGTCGCGGTTCGTCCGCAGGTCGCCCAACTTCAGGCGGTTTTCTTCATCCATCAGCACGAACTCCTCTTCATCGTAGATACCCTCGAACCAGTCGGGACGCCACGGGTCGCCGCCGTAGGGATTGTCCTCGTCTTCGTCGGGGCGCATGTCGGTGTCCTCGATCTCATCATAATAGCGCCCGAACAACTCCACCGTCGCGCCCGCCACCGGACGTCCCATGTAATAACGAGCGCGAATGGTAACGGGCACTCTGTCGCCGCCAATCCGCGTCTCGCGCGGCGCACTGACCTCCACGAAAAAATCCGGCTTCTGATACTCCGCCACCCAGAAGTAACCGCGATGATTTTCGCTGCCCAACTGCACTTGCAAAGTATACCAACCGATGGCGGGCTCCTTGTCCAGCGTGAGGCTGCCCGAAAACGTGCCGATTGCGTTCGTCCTCACGGGTTGCCGCGCGATGAGGTGGTCTTCGGCATCGCGCACCTGCACGGTCAAGTCGTGGTGGGATAGCGGCTGGTAACTGACGCCGTTCTCGTTGGAAATCTGACGGCGCACGATGCCTTTGAACATCACCGTCTGTCCGGGGCGATAAACGGGGCGGTCGGTGTAGAGATAGACACGGTAATCTTCACCTTCCTCTTCTTCCTCCGAGTAGTAGCTGTTCAGACACAAGGCGAACGAACTACCGTCCTGCGCGATGATGTAGCCCTGTTGATCCGCCGCCATGCGCCCCAGATAAACGGCGTCCTTGCCCGTCCGCCCGCGCAGCACAA
>JANWYM010000744.1 GCA_025055355.1 Abditibacteriales bacterium | reverse complement strand
CGGTCTGCGCGGTCAGGTTTTTGAGACTTTCCGACACCGTAATCACAGCGCGGGCGAACCGGGCGCTCCAGCGCAGAATCGGCACGGCGCGCGGCAAGCGCAGGGTGTTCTCCCCGTGAATGCTGCACACGAACGGGATACGGGCCAACACCGCCGCCGCACCGCCGTAGAGGATGCCCTGTAACGAGCGGCAATGGACCAACTGAATGTGCTGTTGCTTCATCCACCGCCGCAGCCGCAGCAACAGCGATACATCAAAGGCGCGCCGTTTGGGGATAAGTGTGTAAGGCACATCAGCGGCTTGCAGTTCCGCTTCCGCCGCGCCGGGCAGGAAGGCGCACACCTGCGACTGGAACCGCCCGGCGTCGAGGTGACGCGCCAGCCGCACCATCGCCAACTCCGTCCCGCCCAGCGCGAGTTCGTCAATCACGTGCAGCAGCCGCACGGGGAACGTCAAAACGTTGGCACGTTGGCACGTTGGCACGTTGGAACGTTGGAACGTTGAAACGTTGAAACGTTTGAACGTTGGAATGTTGAAACGTGCCAACCTGCCAACCTGCCAACCTGCTAACCTGCTAACCTGCTAACGTGCTCCCGTGCCACCGTGCCACCGTGCCACCGTGCCAACGTGCCAACATTCTAACCTACTGCGTCACTGTCACCCTGCGACCGCTTAACACGGGCGCAGGTGCGACGCGCGGCAGGGCAGCGGTGCGGATTTGCTCCTGCGCCTTTTGCTCTTGGAGGTGACGACGAATAATCGTCTCAGCGGCAACGGTTAGCCCCGCCAGCATATAGATGTGGTGATAGTAGATGAACCCCTGGAAGAACACCCCAAACGCCCAGGCAACATAAGCGATGCCCAGATAGACAGATAGTTCTCCCAGCACTTGAAGTTTCGGCAACCGCCGCGCCATCAACAAATTGCGAACGCAGCGAAAGAGCGTGAGCAGGAACATGCCCGCAAAAATCATCAACCCTGTCACGCCCAACTCCGCCATGACCTGCGCCCAACCGTTATGTGCCGCGCGCCCGCCCCACGTGCGGGCGATGAACTGCTCGGGACCGATCCCCAACACCGGTGACTCCGTCATGTATTGCACGGCGAGGCGCCAGTTGTGGAGGCGCTCCTGCGCCGAACCGTCGGTGGCGGGAGCGTTGATGATGCTATTATAGGTGTTGGTGATGCGCGTTATCCCCACGTAGGAAGCGGCAGCCGCGATGACAATCGCGATGAGCACCGTGCGATGCACCCGCCGCAACTCATAAATGGCAATCAATCCGACGCACAACACGGTCGCCAGATACGCGCTGCGCGAGCGGCACCACATCCCGTTGACAATCGCGCCCAAGGTCGCCAGCCCGGCGACGGAGCGCCAGCACAGTTTCAATTTTGCCTCCTCCGGCGACCAGAACAGGACGGCGGCGATCCCCAAGATGAGGACGCTCACGATGGGTTCATGCCACCAGACGATGCGCACAATGGAGAGCGGGATGACCGCTAACCATCGCATCGCAATGCGATTCTTAATCAGGGGCTCATAGACATTCCACACCAACCCCGCCGCCAGCGGTAGCGTCTCTGTGATTTCCAGCCCCCAGAGGTTCTTGTTATACCACATGTAAGGTTTACAGTTCCGATACCAGCCAATGGAATGTTTGTGCATAGCCAGATAGGACATGAAAGTATAAACCCCTACCCAAACCCACAGCGTCGTCACGAGTTTTTCCTCGTTATCCACGAGGTTGATTAGCATAAAATAGAGAACCATGCTGCGCGTGAACTCGTTCAGCATCTTGCTCTGGAAGGGGTTGAGCTGGTTGTAGATGCAGGAGGCGACAATGACCACCCAAAACAGGATCATCAATACATTATGGGGATTACTCACGGGTTGCTGGCGCGTCCGTTCGCGCAGGCGCAGATACCCAATCAGCGTAATCAACCCCATCAGAAACGGCAGGCGGAGTCGGCTAATCACGGGATCCCAAGCGTAGGTCTGCTGCGGCTGGATGCTAATCACGAACACGAACGCATAGAGCCCATAGATGGGGTTGGCGATCATACGCCGCACCCCATACACGAGCAGTAGAACCGGTGCCAGCGCTATTTTTGACATCGATGACTCGCAGGTTGAGGGTTAGCACGTTAGCACGTTGGCAGGTTCCACGTTCCAACG
>JANWYM010000743.1 GCA_025055355.1 Abditibacteriales bacterium | reverse complement strand
CAGCTTCATCGCCTTTGACGACTGGCACGCGCCCGTTAAGGACTGGGTGGGTTTGAAGAATCTCATCGCGCATATGTCCAAGTGGAGCTTGAGTCACTCGCAGGCTTACTCCTACCTCGAGGCGGAAGAGATGGGCTACCTCTATTATCCTGTTGTCCGAGCGGTGGCGGACGTGCCCGCGATGGACGTGCCGCCGCGCAAGCAAGTCGCGCTGCTGCTTTTGGTTTACGTCCTCCTGCTGGGACCGCTGCACTTCTTCATCAGCCGCAAGACGCGCCGCCCGTTCGCGTGGGTGACGTTCCCGCTGACCATCGCGCTGTTCAGCGGCGCGGCGTATCAGGTCGGGCGGAACATTAAAGGGCAGCACGTGCTGGTCAACGAAATCGCTTTGACCGAAACGGTTGCTAACTGCCCAGTGGCGTACACCCGCTCGCTGTTCGGCGTTCTCTCGCCCGACAGCATGACCTACGCCCTCGCCGCCGCCGATGACAACACCGTCTTGAGCCGCCCCCCGGCGGCGTGGGGCTTGAACTCAATGAACGTCTCTTTCGCCAAGCGGGGCGCCGCTCCGCCTCCTCCGCCATTTTACGCGATGTGGATAGGGGGCTCGCAGCGGCAACGCGAGGAAGCCAGCGCGACCTACGATGAAACAGGCACGCTCGCCCTTAAGGATGTAAAAATCAAATGGGGCGCGATGGAACTGTTCCGCTCTGAAAGCCTCGAGGACATCGGCAAGGGCATCCGCGCCCGCCTCACCCAAGACGGGAAAACGAAGGAACTGCGCGGCTTCATCGAGAACGGCACGCCCTACGATGTCGAAGAATGTTTTCTTCCCGTGCGTCCCGGAGAAGTTTACACGCTCGCCCGCCTGCCCGCCGGCAGCAAGGTCACGGCGGGCAGACTGAAAAAATACGACTGGAACAAATTCCAGCGCGCTTACATGCAATACGATTACTACTACGACAACTACCGCAACCCCACCGCGCTGAAAAAACTTAAACCCCGCGAACGCATCGCGCGGGCGATGGGTCAACTCACCGGCTGGTGGGACGGCATACCGCGCCTTGTCGGATGGGTCAAAAAACCAGTTTCCACCGTCGTCGTCCGCCCGCGCGCGTTCGAGCATCGCAAGTGGCAGTTGTTAGTGGTGCAGGGGATCAAGGTGGAGGATCAACATCGAACTGACCAATCGGTCAATCCCGATTGGTCAGTTTCCGCATTGACCCATTGACTTCTCCCGATGCTGCGCACGGAGAACCTCACGAAAAAATTCGGCTCGCTGGTCGCGGTCAACAATTTGGACCTGACGCTGGAGCAGGGGGATGTGTTCGGCTTTATCGGACCGAACGGCGCGGGGAAGACAACGACGATTAACATGCTGGCGGGGCTGGTGCCGCCCACGTCGGGCAGGGCATTCATCGGCGATGTGGATGTGACGCGCCAACCCGATCAGGTCAAGCGGCTCATCGGCTATATGCCCGAACACTTCGGCGTGTATGAGGACGTGACGGTCTGGGAGTATCTGAACTTCTTCGCTCACGCCTTCGGCATTCACGGCAGGGCGCGCCAGCGTGTGATAGATGACGTGCTCGCCCTGGTGGACTTGGAGCACAAACGCCACGCCCTCGTCGAAACGCTATCACGCGGCATGAAGCAGCGGCTCTGCTTGGCGCAGGCGCTGGTGCATGACCCGCTGGTGCTGCTGTTGGACGAACCCGCCTCCGGGCTCGACCCGCGCGCCCGCGTCGAGATGCGCGCCCTGCTGCACGAACTGCAAGCGATGGGCAAAACGATTCTCGTCTCCTCGCACATCCTCCGCGAACTGTCCGACTTCTGCAACAAAATCGGCATCATCGAACGCGGCACGCTGCTGATCAGCGGCAGCGTCCAAGAGGTCCTCGCGCAGGTCGTCCCCCACCGCACGCTGCGCATCCGCGTTCTGGACGGCGTCGAAGAGGCGGAGCGAATAGTCACCGCTCATGGCAAAGTCATGGGGCTGGAGTCGGAAAACGGATACCTGCGCGTCACTTTCGACGGCACGGACGAGGAGGTAGCGCAACTGCTCGAAACGCTCGTGACGCATCGCGTTAGAGTCGTTGCGTTTGAAGAGGAAAGCGCGGACCTGGAGGAAGCGTTCCTGCGGCTGACGCAGGGAGAGGTGGGCTAAGGCCAGGAAGCGGGC
>JANWYM010000742.1 GCA_025055355.1 Abditibacteriales bacterium | reverse complement strand
AATCCCAACCGCCCCGCCAATCGTTTCACGTGCGTGTCCACCGTGATAGCAGGCTGACCGTAGCAGTTGCCCAGAATCACGTTTGCCGTCTTGCGCCCCACGCCGGGCAGTTGGATGAGATCCTCCATGTTGTCGGGAACCTTCCCGCCGAATTTCTCTATCAGCATCTGGCAGCAGCCACGGAGGCTCTTGGCTTTGGCGCGGTAGAAGCCGGTGGGGTGAATGTCTCTTTCCAGTTCCTCTGGTTGCACGCGAACGTAATCCTCCGCCGTGCGGTATTTTTGGAACAGCGATTGTGTGACGGCGTTGACGCGCTCATCGGTGCATTGCGCGGAGAGAATAGTCGCCACCAGCAGTTCCAGCGGGGTCGTGAAGTTCAGCGAGCATTGCGCGTCAGGATAGGCGCGGTGCAGCCGCCGCGCGATGGATCGAGCGCGGGTGCGCACCGTCTTCTGCGTCATAGAAGGTGGATGTTGAGTCATGGTCGTTCGCCGATTATTATACAATCGCCGCCGCCGTTTGACAACCCGAGGCATTTGGGCTAAGATGAACAACGGCACGTTGGCAGGTCGGCACGTTGGCAGGTTCGACGTTCCGACGTTCCAACGTTGCAACGCTTTCGGTAGAACTCGATTGCGAGGGAGGGCTTTGAGGATAGGCTCTTAACCCTCCACCCTTGAAGCAGCCATGAACGTCGCCCAATTCATTGAACACCTTCGCACCGATATAGACTATCGGGGACAAATCGCGCACATCGAGCAGATTCCGCCGCGCCCGGCGGCGTTTGGTGTTTTACATCAACCATTGCCACGCCCGCTGGAGGACGCCCTGCGGCACTTCGGCATCGAGCGGCTTTACACGCACCAGACGCAAGCGATTGAGGTGGTGCGGTCGGGGCAGGACGTCGTCGTCGTCACCGGCACCGCCAGCGGCAAGACGCTGTGCTACAACCTGCCCGTGCTGGAACGCATCCTGCAACGTCCGCTCACGCGGGCGTTCTACGTCTATCCGACGAAAGCCCTCTCGCAGGACCAACTGCGCGGCTTGCTGCGCTTCAAAGAGTCCGACCCGGCGATGCCGTTTCAGGCGGGCGTTTACGACGGCGACACGCCCACACCGACCCGCACAACGCTGCGCAGCAAGGCGAACATCATCCTGACCAACCCCGACATGCTGCACGTAGGCATCCTCCCGCAGCACGCCCGCTGGGGCACGTTCTTCAGCCACCTACAGTTCGTCGTCATTGACGAAATCCACACCTATCGGGGCATCTTCGGCAGCCACGTCGCCAACGTCCTGCGCCGCTTGCAGCGCATCGCCGCCCACTACGGCGCACAGCCGCAGTTCATTTGCGCCTCCGCGACGATTGCTAACCCCGTCGAACTCGCCGAGCGACTGACAGGCAGAACAGGCATCCAATTAGTGGACGACGATGGCGCCCCGCGCGGCGCGAAGAAATTTGTCTTCTGGAATCCCCCATTGCTTAAAACGGAAGACAGTTTAGGCAGAAATCCAACCGTCAACCGTCAGCCGTCACCTGTCAACCAGCCGGCGACGATGGAACGTCGTTCCCCCAACACCGAAGCGCAATGGCTCATGGTGCGCCTCGTCCGCGAGCGCGTGCCCACCATCACCTTCGTCAAGGCGCGCGTGCTGGCGGAACTCATTTTCCGCTACTGTCAGGACGAGTTGCGCCGCGTCGCGCCGTCGTTGGCGAACGCCATCCGCGCTTATCGGGGCGGTTATCTTCCCGAAGAACGGCGCGCAATCGAGCGGCAACTTTTCAGCGGCGAGTTGCTGGGCGTGACCTCGACGAACGCCCTGGAGTTGGGCATTGACGTGGGCTCGCTGGACGCCTGTTTGCTGGTGGGCTACCCCGGTTCGGTTTCCAGCACGTGGCAGCGCGCGGGGCGGGCGGGGCGGCGCGACAGCGAAGCCCTCATCGTCCTCATCGCACAAAACAACCCGATTGACCAGTATCTCATGCACCATCCCGACTACTTCTTCGGGCAGCCGCACGAAAACGCCATCGTGGACGGCGGCAACCCGCACATCCTCGTCGGGCATTTGCGCTGCGCCGCTCAGGAACTCCCGCTGTCGTTGGCAGACCTCAAACTGTTCGGCGACTACGCGCCTGCCGTCGCCGACATCCTCGCAGAAAACGGACACCTCAAGTGGATGAACGA
>JANWYM010000741.1 GCA_025055355.1 Abditibacteriales bacterium | reverse complement strand
TTTTCTCTTCGTTCGGTTTGAGCGAGAGGGGAACGCTCAACGCGCCGTTCCACGTGCGCCCCGGCGCGCTGGGTTCGGCAGCAGCAAGCGGATTGAATCCACCGTCTTCGGCGAAGTCACTCCAGAGTTGCGCGAGGTCGTCCCATTGCGGCAGCACCGACACCTCGTGTCCCCTATCTCGCGTTCCCTGCCCCACGACAGCGAGCGCCATGCTGCCCCAAAGCGGCGATTTATCGTCCCAGCCAGTTTGCGGTTGATAGGCTACACCCGAGGCTTGGGCGATGAGGTTGCCGATGATGGTTTTCTTGTCCACGTTATCTAACCAGTTCTGCGGCGCGCCGTTGCAGACGATGACGCTGCCTTTGCCGTAGCGGCCGGCGATGATGAGTGGTGTTCCATCATCGGCTTGCAGAAGAACACGGGCGTCGGGTTTGAGTTTCAACCCTTCCAACTGCCGCGCGCGGGCGATGATGGATTGCGCGGCGATGCCGTTGAGAATTGACGCATCGCGCTGGACGGCGTAACGATTGAAGTCGTTGCTACGACGCGTCCATGTGAGGGGCATTGCTTCTCTGAACCGCTGCATCAAGGCGGCATCAACGAACGGCGAGCGCGGCGCGTCGCTGAAGATGATGTCGTCCACGAGGATGTGCCCCCAGCCGCCAGTGTGGGTGTCCACGATCTCGATGACGGCGGTTTTGCCGAGGTGGGCGGAGACGTCCCAGCGGACGGGCTGCAAACGTTCGGTGTTATCGCCGTGCGCGGTGGCGACAATCGTGTTGCCGATTTTCAGGTTGACGCAAGTTGCGCCGCGATGACTGCCGCCGCCGACAAGCAGGTGAACGTATTTCCTCTCAATCTTGAACGGGCGCGAGGTGGCGCGTCCTGTCGTGCCGTCGCCGTTGACGTAGGTGTTGACGAAGTATGTGCCGCGCCAGCCTGAGACGCGCTGCTGATGCGGCAGCGTCCCTGTCGCAGGCTTCGCGCCGAAGCAATCGCCTGTGACCGTCCAGTTGGCGTAACTGCCCGATTCCCAGTCTTCAAACACGATGTCGCCCCTCTCCTGCTGGGCGGGGTCGAAGGTGAGGGCTTCTAACAAATCCCCCTCACTGGCAACAATGAGCGACGCGCCCGCTTGCACGGCGTCCAGCATGGAACGCAGAAAGTTCTCCGACGACTGCAAAGGCAAATCGTTGAGCCAGAACACGGCGGAGGAAACCGCTTGGGGCGTGGGCGGCGGATCGCCAAAGTGTACCTTCGCGTTATCGCACAGCCGCATGAGATATGCGACGTTGCGGTCGTTGGTGAACAGATGACGAGGTGCGCTGAGGCGATGCACGATGCCCGCCTGCGTCTGCATGTGAAGAACGGTTGCGTTGCGCTCATGCAGGATGGTGTTGAAATTGTTCATGAAGTCATCGTGCCGCCCATCGCTCAACGGCGCGTAGCCGTCCCAACCGACGAGGTTAGGCGCGGACGCCATGAGTGCGGCATCCACGGGTTGATGGCTGCGGTTGCGGACGGTGAAACGAAAGATAGCAGCAGGCAGGGCGGAGTCTTTCGTGTTCAGCGGGATGAACGGCGAGAAGGCTTCGAGGGAAACGTCCAGTGGCAACTCGCCATCGAGGTAGCGCAGCCACGCGAACGGATACTCCCCGCAGAATTCGACGGCGGTGGTGGCAGGCACGTCACCGAGGTTGCCTTCTTGCAATAGGCGGGCAAGGCGTCTTCCGTCTTGCGTCTTCGCCCACACGCCGAAGAACGCGCCGGGAACGTGGGCGCGGCTGTTGAAGTTGTTGACGATTTGCCACTGTTCCAGTCGCCCACGCCCAGTGAGGAACACCTGTCCCGCGCCGATGCCACCGAGCGGAAAGGCAATGTGCCGCAGCGCCTCGCCGCGATATGTGCGCCGTTCGCCGCGCTGCCACAGTGCCTGCGTCCAGCGTTTCAACGCATCATCGGCTTGGGTGTGCGGGCTGGCAAGAGCGCTTTCCCCCACCTGAGCTGCCATGACTGCCAATGCTGCCGTCTTGATGAAATCCCGTCGGTCCATGCCTCCGCCCGGGGCATCGGCAGGACCTCAGATGGCTCCTGGTGCACAGCAGGTAGATACTTCGTTGTTCATAGTAACCTCTCCTAAGATACTTTTCGCCGCGAGCCCAGCAAAGCCCTCTGTTAAGCGCCTA
>JANWYM010000740.1 GCA_025055355.1 Abditibacteriales bacterium | reverse complement strand
ACGGGACCACGGGACCACGGGACCACAGGACTACTGACTGCAGGAATCCAGGTCCTGTGGTCAGTGGTCCCGTGGTCCCGTGATCCTGTGGTTCTGTTGCGACGTGAAGCGACTCGTCTTTCTGCTACTGACACTCATGGTTTTGGGCAGCGCGTTCTGGTGGCAGCGGCAACTGCCCGACCGCGACGTGCGCGCTGTTATCGCCCCTGTCCCCCAACCGCCCGCCACGCCGCAGGTCATCGCCGAAGACGTTGAACTCAAAATCCGCTCGCAGGGCAAACTCCTCTGGCAACTGACGATTGAGAAAGTGCGCGTGCCAACTGCTGGCTCCCCCGCTTGGGTCACCGGTCTCAAACGCGGCGTTTACTTCCGCGAGGGCAAGCCCTACCTGACCGTCACGGCTGGGCAACTGCAATACAACCCCACCACGGAAAACATCCTCGTCAGCGGCGACATCCACCTGCGCAGCGAAGACGGTTTATCGCTGTCCACATCGCAAATGCGCTGGGACAAGGAGGCGCGGCGCATCGTCTGCCCCGGCGCGGTGCGAATGAAAGTGAAAGAGACGACGATTGTCACCCAGAAAGCGTTCCTCTACCCTGATGAGAAAAAACTCGTCTGCCCGCAAGCGGTCAACGTCACGTCGCCCAACGCTCAACTCCGCAGCGACAGGCTGGCAGCCAATCTACAAACCGAAGAGTTCGAGATGAGCGGGAACGTAAGCGGCAGGTTTCGCGTGGAGCGAACGACCACCGCCAAAGAGGGTGTCTGAAGATGACCCGCCGACGGTTTGCACTGATTCCATTCGTGGTTTTGACGTTGACTGTGACAGGCAGCGCGTTCCGCGTTCATCCGCAGGGGGCGTCGAAGCCGAAGGGCAAGGCGGCGCCAAAACAGGAGCCGTCGAAGGAATACAAGGATTTTGTCCTGAAACATGCCGACCAAGTGATTGGCGCGCCAGAGCGTTTAACTTTAATCGGTCACGTGGAAATCGCGATTCCAGAGGACGACTTGCTGCTCTTCGCCGACCGCGTGGAATTGGACAGCAAGGAGAAGGTCGCGCAAGCAACAGGCAACGTCAGGTTGCGGCGCGGTGAGGAAATGTCTCTCAACAGTGAGACGCTGCGGGTAGACATTAACGAAAACCGGGCGACTTGCTCCAACAACGTGCGGCTCATCTACAGGAGTAGACCTAAATCCCCTCAAACACCCAACTCCGCTGCCAGCAAAGGAAATGAGGGCTCCAAGACCACCACGCTCACCTGCGACCTGCTGGATTATGACCTCGACAAAAAAACGGCAACAGCGACGGGCAAACTGCACGTGGATTATGACAACGGCAGCGCGACCGCTGAGAAGGCCATTTTCCTCGAAGAGGACAAACTGGTGACGCTGGAAGGTCGAGTATCCATCTCCGTCAAGGGCGAGAGCAAGGTCACGCTCACGATGGAAAAAGTCACCGTCAACCTTGAGACGGGCACACTGCACGGGGACAAACCCCAGGGCAAAATTAGCGTGCCGCGCGGCGAGAGGGCTCCTAACCCCAAGCCCCCTGCCGCGCCAGAGGAGAACTCGTGAGAGCGCCATCAAGCGCTGTCAACGGATTTCGGTAGCGGATTAAACGGATGACGCTGTAACAGCCGTGAACTGAATCCGCTTAATCTGTTACTGAGGTTCGCTGACAGCCTCTGATACTTTTTCCGCCTTGTCAACCTTTCCCCCTGCCGTGAGGTAATAGAGGATGAAAACCGACCGCCCCGAGGACACACTGATGTCAACGTCAGAGCGGGAACTGATTCGCAGAGCGCAGCAGGGCGACCATAGTGCGTTTGGGCAAATCATGGCGCGCTATCAGAAGCCGCTGTATCGCCTCGTGTATCGGCTGGTGGGCAACCACGACGACACTGATGACATCGTGCAGGACACCTTCGTGCGCGCTTACCAATATCTGCGCAGTTTTGATAACGAGCGTCCGTTTCAACACTGGCTGTTCGGCATCGCCGTCAAGCGCTGCGCGACGCACCAGCAGCGCAGGGCGCGGATGCATGTTGAGCCATTAGAAGCGGAACACATGGCGCTGATGGAAGAAAACAATCGCTCATGGGAGGACGCCCTCGCCGCGAAGGAACTGCGCCGCAGGGTGCATGAAGCCATCAACCAACTGCCACCGCAGCAGCGCGCCGCTT
>JANWYM010000073.1 GCA_025055355.1 Abditibacteriales bacterium | reverse complement strand
CCGTTGACAGCCTTGAGGCGGAAACTCGGCGGGCGCGGCGATCAGGGAAACGCAAAAGTTTAAGGAGGAAAAAACATGAAGCATCTAACCCATTTCATTCTTATCATCCTGATAATGAGCAGAACGGCGTCGGCGCAAACCACGAACTTTTACGTCGCGCCTGATGGCAACGACCAGTGGTCGGGGCGTCTGCCGCGTCCCAACCCCCAGAAAACCGATGGTCCGCTCGCTTCCCTCCAAGGCGCGCGTGATGCGGTGCGGCGGTTGAAGGCGCGGGGCAACCTGACTCAGCCCGTGCGCGTGATAGTGTCCGAGGGACACTATCCGTTGACGGAACCGATTGTCTTCACGCCCGAAGACAGCGGGACGGAACGAACGCCCATCACCTACGAAGCCGCACCCGGCGCGAAGCCGGTGTTCAGCGGGGGGAGAAAATTGGGAAGTTGGGAAGTTGGGAAATTGGCAAATGGTGAGCGAGTGTGGATGACGCACATTCCCGAGGTCAAAGCGGGCAAGTGGTATTTCGAGCAGTTGTGGGTCAACGGGCGGCGGGCGGTGCGGGCGCGGACGCCGAACAAGTTCTACTTCTACATGCTGCGCCGACCGGGCGCGGGCAGAGACCTTAGCCGAGAGTTCGTCGCTCGCCCCGATGACATCAAGCCGCTGCTGTCCATGCCGCCGACGCAACTCAACGATGTCACGTTGGTCGCTTACCATTCGTGGGAAGTCTCGCGGCATCGCGTCGCGGCGGTGGATTCAAAGACCAACATCGTCACCACGACGGGCAACGCGCCGTGGGCGTTCCTGGAGTGGGGACCCAACCAACGGTATCATCTGGAGAACTTCAAGGAGGCGTTGGACGCGCCGGGCGAGTGGTTTTTAGACCGCGATGGAACGCTTTACTACAAACCGTTGCCCGGCGAGACCCCTCCATCGCCCCCGGCGCGAGGGAAGACGCCGGCGGGGTGCGAAATCGTCGCGCCAATGGTTGAGCAGTTCGTTCGCTTCGTCGGTCAGCCGGAGGTGGGGCAATGGGTGGAGCATATCACGCTCAAAGGGCTTCGTTTTCGGCACGGGCAATACGTCCTCCCACCGCAGGGACACGGCGACGCGCAGGCAGCGTTCACCATTCCCGCCGTCATCATGGCGGACGGTGCGCGGCGCATTGCGATTGAGGACTGCGAGATCGGTCACGTCGGCATCTACGGCATCTGGTTTCGGCGCGGCTGCCACGACTGTCGCGTGGTGCGCACCTACCTTCATGACTTGGGCGCGGGCGGTGTGCGCATCGGCGAAGGCGTGATTCAACCCGACCCGGCGAACCGCACGCATCATATCACTGTTGACAACAACATCATCCGCTCCGGCGGACACATCTTCATGGGCGCGGTGGGCGTGTGGATCGGGCACAGCGGCGACAACAGGGTAACGCACAACGACATCAGCGACTTCCGCTACACGGGCATCTCCGTCGGCTGGCGCTGGGGCTACGCGGAAAGTCTGGCGCAGCGCAACATGATTGAGTTCAACCACATTCATCACCTCGGCTGGGGCGTGCTGAGTGACATGGGCGGCGTTTACACGCTCGGGCCGTCGCCCGGCACGACGGTCAGTAATAACGTCATTCACGACGTTTACTCTTACGACCGCTACGGGCGGGGCGGCTGGGGGCTTTACAACGACGAGGGCAGTTCCTACATCGTCATGGAAAACAACCTCGTTTACAACGTGAAGACCGGCACATATCATCAGCACTACGGCAAAGAGAACATCGTGCGCAACAACATCCTCGCCTTCAGCATGGACGGGCAGATCCAGCGTTCTCGCGTTGAGCCGCACCTGTCGTTCACGTTCACCAACAACATTGTCTACTGGAAAGGCGGCAAACTCGTCACCGCAGGCACGCTCAAAGACCCGAACGTCAAACTGGCAAGCAACATCTACTTCGACGCCTCAGGTGAACCTGTGTCTTTCGAGGGGATGACTCTTGAGGAGTGGCAGAAGTTGGGCAAGGACGCGGGGTCGCTGGTTGTTGACCCGAAGTTCGTGGACGCCGACCGCTTTGACTTCCGCCTGCGACCGGACTCGCCCGCCGCGAAGATTGGCTTCAAACCGTTCGACTACACGAAGGCAGGCGTCTACGGCGACGCCGCATGGGTGGCGCTCGCCAAGAGCGTGACATTCCCGCCGGTGGAGTTCGCGCCAGAGCCACCACCACCGCCACCGATGTTGATTCACGACGATTTTGAGGCAACGCCCCTCGGAGCGCGACCAACCGATGCGCAGGCGCACACGGAGGGTAAAGGTGATGTCATCGCCGTCACGGATGAAACCGCTGCCTCCGGCAAGCACAGCCTGAAAATTCAGGACGCGCCGGGGTTGCAGTTCGTTTTCAATCCGCACCTCGTTTACTCCCCCAACCATCAGGACGGTGTGACGCGCTTTCGCTTTGCGATGCGGATTGAGAGGGGCGTGGTCATGTATCACGAATGGCGCGACTGGCGCGAGCAGCCCTATCGCGTCGGACCGAGTTTCTGGGTGCGCGGTGACGCGCTGCTGGTCGGCGGCAAGGAGTTGCTGAAATTGCCCGTCGGTCAGTGGGTGCAGTTTGAGGTCGTCGCCGGCGTGGGCAGCAAGGTCACTGGCACGTGGGACCTCACCGTGACACTGCCCGGTCAGCAGCCCCAGAAATTCGCCGGACTGAAGAACGGCAGCGCGGAGTTCAAGGTGTTGACATGGTTGGGGTTCAGCAGTTCAGCAACGGAGAAGGCGGTGTTTTACTTGGATGATTTTCACTTGACGCATAGTGCGGAGTAGAGCGTCGGGTAAGAGTCCTCCCCCGATGGAAATCGCGGGCTTTGAGTGCCTATCTGAAAACCTCAGTAAGTCACAATTGGCTCGCACTCCGCCGACGCAAGGTCAGCGAGAGGGCAGGCAAACCAATTGGGGTGTATTACGCAAAATTTGCAACCTTGTAGGAGCGCGCCCAGAGGGCACTTGTAGGGGCGGGCGTCCCTGCCAGCCCTATTTCGGCGACAGAAGCGGGCGTATAGGAGCGCGTCCAGGAGAGGCTGCAAATTTTGCGTAATACACTTACCTCATGCGATCCAAGCGACGAAGAAACTCAGCGATACTCATCGCCACGCTTGGCAGCGAACCGCAAGTCATCACGCTCGCTCTGGACTGTCTCCGTGCGCGCGGGCACGACATCGGCGAAGTCGTCGTCGTCCACACCGCCCCCACGCAAGAACCGATTCGCACATCGTTCGCCAAACTCAAAGCCGAACTGCCCCACTACAAATCTCTGCGTCCGCCCGTAGCCTTCCACTTCGTGCCCATCAAGCACAAAGACGGCACCTGCCCCGCCGACATCACCACCGAGCAGGACGCTGGCGCAGTATTCAGCGTCCTCTACCGCGAGGTCCTCAACGCCAAGCGTCACGGACGTCGCGTTCACCTCAGCGTCGCCGGCGGGCGCAAGGTCATGAGCGTGTATGGCATGGCGGTCGCGCAACTCCTCTTCGACGGAAACGACTGTCTCTGGCACGTTCTGTCCGAAGGCAAACTGCTCGCGGACAAGCGGATGCACGCCGAAGCGGGCGACGAACTCATTCTCATCCCCGTCCCCGTCCTGCGCTGGAGCAGCGTCTCCCCTGCGCTGACGCTCTCCAAGACCGACGACCCCATGCAAGCCTTTCAGGTGCAGCAAGACTGGCGCAACGCGCAAGAGACCCAACACAAACGGGAGTTTCTGGAGCGTGTCCTCACCCCGGCGGAGCGCGAGTTGCTGACCCTTCTCGCCCGCGAAGGGCTCTCGAACACCGCCCTCGCCGCCCGCCTGCGTCGCAGCCCGCGCACTGTTGCCCACCAACTCACCAGCATCTACGCCAAGTTCACCGACCACTTTTCCCTCGACCGCGCCGACCGCTCTGGTTTAATTGCCGCCTTCGCCCCGCTGCTCTCCGACAAGCCCCGCCCGCCATAGGCAAATCTTCCCATAAAAATCGGGAACATTTGCCCATGCCGGCCGGGAGGAGAGGGAGTAGAATAAGTGTGGTTTTTGGAGGTGATGAGATGACAGAGGAACAGACGTTATGGTTAGCCGCGCTATTTCACGACGCAGGCAAAGTCAGTCAGCGTATCGGTGGCGAGTATCGCCAGAGGCACGCGGCGATGAGCGATAACTTCGTGCGCTCATTGCGCGACTATCTGGGCGAAGAGGCGGCGCAAGCCGTGTCTGCCTTGGCGAGCGCCCATCATGCCATCCCGTCAAATCGTGCTCAACGTCTCTTGCACGTCGCGGACAAGTTGGCGGCATTAGAGCGCACGACAGAGCAACGCGCTCGACTGAACAGCGATGAGGCAGCGTTGGTCTCCGTCACCAGTCGGGTTCAGTTCCGCAGCGAGCGTGCTCCTGAACGTTATCAACGCCTTGTGCCACTGGACCTGACCGAGGAGGCTCTGTTCCCGACAGACGACGAGCGTGTAGAGGCAGGGCGGTATGAAAGCATATGGGACGCCTTCGTGAACGAGATGCGCCAACTGCCGCCCTTTCGTCCCGCTGACTTCACCACATTGCTGGCTTTGCTTCGCCGCTACGGGGCGAACGTGCCGTCAGCGACGCCGTGGGAGTCGGACGAGGAGCACCGCACCGTGCCTGATGTGTCGCTCTACGACCACACGAAAGTCGTCACAGCGATTGTGGCGTGCCTTGCCAAGTTAGACGCAGACGCGCTGCCTGACGAGCGGTTGAATCAGTTGATTGAACTATTGCGACGATTCAAGGAAAAGGACTTTGTGGAACAGTTGAAAGAGTCCGAAGAAGACAAGCCGCCACTCGCGTTGTTTGTACGCGGCGATGTGGGCGGCATCCAGAAGTTCATCTTCCGTGTAGCTCGCCCCGAAGCCGATACCGATGGAGTAGCGAAGCGCTTACGCGGGCGGTCGTTCTTTGTCGCCTTCCTTACACAGGTCATAGCGGAGTGGATAGCGCGTAAGTGCCAACTGCCGCCGACCAACGTGCTTTACTGCGGCGGTGGGACATTCGATCTGCTGTTGCCTGCAACTGATGAAGCACGTGAAGTGCTGAAGAACGTCGAACGCACGGTCGGAGACTTCCTTTTGACCGAAGCAGGTGGCGAACTAAGCCTGCAACTAGCGCAGGTGGAACTCCGCGCCTATGACTTCGTTGACTTCCGTACCGTCTACCGTCAAGCCACGGAACGGTTAGCAGAGATAAAACAGCGGAGGGGAATGGCTTTCTTCAGCCCTGAATTCTTTGCTCCTGCACGCACCCCACCTCACCTCTGCCTATCTTGCGGCGTGACGGAAGTGCCGGAGCCAAGTGTCTGTCATATCTGTGAACTTCACCGCGACATCGGGAGGAAACTGCCTGACACGGACTCAGTCGCGTGCCTCTATCAGTCGTTCGATGAGTTACAGTTGCCTGACAACGCGGTGAGCATCTCCTTACCATGGTGCGGCGTGACAGTTGTTCTGCTCAACGAGAGGGAGCGAGAGGTTTTGCTGCGGCATGGGAACATCCGCGAAGCGGTGCTGACGCGGCTTAACCGTCCCGATAAGTTCATCCTGCAGCGCGGCGACCGCGATATCGGTTTCCGCTTTCAGTTCCTCGCCAACGAAGTGCCCACGCGGCACGGTAACACGCTGGACTTTGATGCCATCGCCAGACTCAGCACGGGCGCAGCGCGGTTGGGGGTGCTGAAGATGGATGTGGACTATCTGGGCTTGGTGTTTGGGTTGGGCTTGGAGCCACCCAGCGTCTCGCGCCTGGCGACGTTGAGCAGCGCATTTGAGATGTTCTTTGGTGGATGGCTTAACATCCTGTGCCAGGACGTCAGCTGCGATTGGAAACAGGGACGAGAAACTGCCGACGACAAGCCGTTGCCTGTGGACGGCGGTGTTTTCTACACGCTCTATGCGGGCGGGGATGATGTGTTTGTTATCGGTCCGTGGGATGCCACGCTGTGGCTTGCCCGAGCCGTCAACGCCGATTTTCGTCGCTTCGTTGGGGACAACCCGAACCTGAGCCTGTCGGCGGGTGTGGTCTGCGTCAAGCCAAAGTTTCCCGTGCCGCGCTTTGCGGAACTGGCAGAACGCGCCCTCAAGCGGGCGAAAGAAGGGCGAGATGATACAGATGACGCGCTGCTGCGTCGCGGTGATCGCATCACACTGTTCGATACGGCGGTGCCGTGGCAGCGGGCGAACGAACTGCTGCAGTTGGCAGACGAGTTGGAGAAGAAGGTGGAGAGCAACGAGGTCTCCAAATCTTTCGTCTACTTTCTCCTCCGTCTGCACGAAGCCTACTTCGCTGACCCTGATTGCCCCAGCCTACTCTGGGTGCCGCGCTTTCACTATCAACTGGCGCGGCGCGTGCCGCAGCAGGTCATTGGTGAACTCAAGTTGCTGCAACTCATCCCGCGTCTGATGCGGGATATTCGGGTCGCGGTGTCGACCGTGAGTTTGAAGATGAGAAAGGAGTGAGAGGCATGGCGAACATGCAAACGGTACTCAACACCATCAAAGGTAAAAAGGCCATGAGCGAACTCAGACCCGAAGAGTTCGCGCTGGAAGGAGGTCTGGCAGACCAAGTAGTTCTCTCCTTTGGCGGCACGAAGAGGAAAATCAAAGAAGCCTTAAAGCCCACCCAGTTGCGCAAGGTTTTCCACACGCTAAAGGAAATTCAACAGGAGGTCAAGGCGAAGGACAAAAGCGGTAAATTCGACAGCACGAAACTCCTCCGCTTGACCCCCGAACTTGCCTACGCCACCGGGCGCGAGTTACTGCCGAGAGATTTCTACCTGCTCCTGAGAGAGTGCTTGGACCCCAAGCGACTCCCTACCAACGCTGACTTCCTGCGAGCGTTTGACTTCGTGGAGGCAATTTTAGCCTACCACAAGTATCGGTCTGAAATAGGTGTTCCCGGCAAAGAGCAAGAGGAGGAGGATGAATCATGAACTTCACCTTTCAAGGCAAATATGTCATCACGGCGAATTTGGAAGCCGTCACCGGATTGCACATCGGTGGCACGACGACCGGCTTTGAAATCGGCGGTGTAGACAACCCTGTGATTCGTGATCCGCTCACGAACCGTCCTTACATCCCCGGCTCGTCGCTCAAGGGCAAACTACGATCGTTGTTGGAGTGGGCTCTGGGTGGCGAAAACCTGAGGAAACCACATCCCAAGCACGGCATCTACGGCGCGTGCTGGTGTGGGAAGTGCGAGGCGTGCAAGTTGTTTGGTGTGGCTTCAGACGATACGGCGACGCGTCAGCAGGCAGGTCCGACGCGTCTCACCGTCCGCGACGCCTTTCTCACGAAATCCAGCGTGGATAAGTTGCAGCAGTTCTTAGGCGAGGGCATCACAACGGAACTCAAAACCGAGAACTTCCTTGACCGCGTGACTTCCGAAGCCAACCCACGTACGATGGAGCGCGTGCCAGCGGGGGCAATTTTCAGTGTGGAGATGCTCATGGACAAGTATGAGGACAGCGACGCTAATTTGCTGAAGAGCCTCTTCACGGCGCTCAAGTTGTTGGAGGACAGCACGTTGGGCGGCAGTGGCTCGCGGGGCAGCGGCAAGGTGCGGTTCTGCGACGCACGCATTGCTTGGCGCGGCAAAGCAGACTTCTACCAGAATGGCGGTCAGGAGAAGGAACTGGTTCGAACAGCACGCTTACAATGGACAGGCGGAGTGAACGCAGGCGAGTTTGCGGGGCATAAGTTCTCTGGCAAGGTGGAAGGTTCGTTCACCACCGATAAAGCCGCCGAAAACGCCTCGCTTTGGACGGTGCTGCTTAAGCCTGAGAACTTCCAGAAAGTTTTTGGGGAGGGATAGGCATGCCGCTCCATCCTCTCTATCTCACCCCGCGTGGCTCACTGCAAGGGACAACGTTGCCCTCGCCGACGATTTTTGGTGCGTTGTGCTGGGCAACGGCGACGCTTTACGATGAGGTGACGGTCAGGGATCTATGTGCTTCCTTCGAAGGGGAGCCGCGTTTCGTGGTCAGCGATGCGTTCCCGTTCGTGGAACGCGATGGAAGACGACTGCACTTTTTTCCGATGCCGCTGCTGCCGGAGCGATTGCCTGCCACTCTCGGCGATGATTTGAAGTCCAAGCAGGAGCAAACTATCATCGCAGGACGGCAGAAAAAACTCAAGGGCGCGCGCTATCTTTCAGAGAACCTTTTCGCTGAAGTTGTCAGTGGGCGACTGGATGCGCAAGGCTTGCTCCAACAAGTGGCGTCAGGGGATGCCCTGCGGCGGGGCGACTGCTTGCTTACGCAGGAGGAAGCCACTAAGTTTGGACTCATGGCGAGACGGGCGCGATTGTTGACCGACGCGGACGTGACGCACAACGAGATTGACCGCGTGACGCTCGCCGTCGCCGAAGGACGGCTGTTCCAGCGCGAGGAACTGTTCTTCGCCGACGGCGCGGGGCTGTGGTGTCTGATGCGTGTGCCAGCAGGGGCGGGCGGAGACAAGCTGTCCCTCCTACCGCTGTTGCGCTACCTGAGCGATACGGGTTTCGGAGGCGACCGCACCAGTGGCAAGGGGCATTTCGACATAAGGTTGGGCGACCCTGACGACGTGCCACTGACGCAGGTGGAAAGTGCCGATTGTTGGGTGAGCCTCAGTCACTACCTGCCGCGCCCTGAGGAAATCGCCGTGTGGCAGTCAGACGCCTCCAAGGGACTGCGTTACAACCTCGTGCAGTGGCAGGCGAAACACGAGTCGTCACGTTCAGGGGGCGAGGCGATTTTTAAACCGCTGCGTCGTCTGTTCGCAGCAGGTTCAGTGTTTCCCTTGACGGAGAAACGAGAATGGTTCGGACGGGCAGCGTGGTCAGGCACACACAACGGTCATCCCGTCTATGTGGGCGGATTCGCGCTGCCTGCCTGGGCGAAGTTGGGAGGTGGAGGATGAAAATGCAACCACAAACCTATCGGCTGAGGCTGCAAACGGTATCACCCGTTCACATCGGCAACGGCGATACCATCACTGCGCTCAGTTACCTCCTGGACGGTGGCAAAGTCCATGTGCTGGATGCGGACAAATTCTTCGCCGCGCTCGACGAGGCGCAGCGCGACGCTTACGTGCGCTGGCTGGACACGCAACTGAGGGGGCAAGGACAGAACAATCCAAGCGTCCGGAATTTCCTTGAGCAGCGTGTTCATCTCCGCAACATCGCAGAATTTGTGGCAAAAGTCAGCGGTTACAGCGTGACGCTGCAAGCCGACCCAGGTATTACGGCGCGCGGCATCCGCCAGCACATCCAGACACCGCAGCATCAGCCCTACATCCCCGGCAGCACGCTCAAAGGCGCGATGCGCACGGCGTTGATAGAAGCGCTGCTGGATGACGACGCTTCCTATAACTGGCTACGGCAACGCTTTGAACAGTTGCAGGTGAAGAACGATGAGCGCGACATGAAGAGGGCTCTGGCTGACATCTGGAAATCGTTAGAAGCCAAACTGCTGCGCGGCGGTCAGGATGAAGCGCATTTTGACTTCCTCCGCTTCATTGCCGTCAGCGATACTGCGCCGTTCCCCACCGGCGCGCTCAGTGTGCGGCTCACGCGTTCGGAAGGCACAACGCGAACGACCAGCACTTGGATTGAAACGATTCCGCCCGACCAGACAACCACGTTGACGCTTACCTTCTACCCCAACGCGCCGCTGGACAGTTTGAGGCTGGATGAGGCTTTGCGTGACTACCTTACTATTGACAAACTCTTTGCCGTTCTGCACCAGCGCGCCAAACGCCGACTGGAAGAGGAAGCAAAATACCGCGCCCAGAACAAGCCGCTCCCTCGCATCGCGGAACTGCAAGCGCTAAACCAGCCCGACGCGCCGCTGCTGCGCATTGGGGCAGGACAAGGTTATCTGGGCACGACAGTCATGGGAACCATCAAGCGGCGTGACCCTCAACTCTACCGCGACAAAGTCGTCCCAGGAGTTAAGGTGACTTTGGGAAGGCGGGGAGCAAACGTTCAGACGCAAAACTTCCCCAAGACACGCCGCACCGTCCGCGACAACGAATCTCAACACCAAGCGCAGTCAGAGGACCTGCTCGGATGGGTGAAGTTGCAACGCATGTTGTAGAGGAGTTGTTCATGTCCCAAATGGGCCACCACGCCGAATACAAATCGTCCTCCTCGTCGTCTTCGTTCTCGAACCACAAAGGCCGACGAGGAGGACGACGACGATTTTCGGGGGGGGGGGAACGAGTTGATGCGCACCATTCTGACCACTGTCGGCACGTCGTTGCTGACGAACGCTAAACGGGATTTGAAAGTGGAGCAGCCCGATGGACAGCAAATGGCGAACTACGTCCGTCATACGCCGCCGGAGAAAGCCAGCGCGGAGACGAATTCGCTCTCCCGTCTGCTGCGAGAAAATGACCGCATCGTGTTCTTGCACTCGCAGACGGAGGAAGGCAAGCAGTGCGCCGACACGCTGCGGGGGCATTACGAGAAGCAGGGATATGGCGCGGAGTTGCGCGAGGTGCCGGACCTGACCTACACCGAGAGCCGCTTCAAAATGCGCGGGCTGCGCTCGTTGGTGACGACCCTCATTGACCTGATTCGTCGCGAGCGCCAACAGAACCGTGAGGTGCTGGTCAATGCCACCGGCGGGTTCAAGGCGGAGATCGCTTATGCGACGTTGGTGGGGCTGCTGTTCGATGTGCCCGTTTACTACATCCATGAAGCCTTCCGCGACATCATCGAAATGCCGCCCACGCCCATCAGTTGGGACTACTCGCTGCTGGCGGATTGCGAGGAGTTCTTTGAGTGGGTGTTCGAGCGCGACCGCCCGACGCCAGAGGTGGAGGCGCGGCTGCGCGACTTGCCGCAGGAGATGCAGCCAAAGGTGCGACTGCTCCTGACCGAAGTGGAGGGCGTGACAATTCTTTCGCCGACGGGGGAGGTGTTTTACGAGGCGTATATTGACCGCATGAAAGAGGCGGAGGCAGTGCCGATCCTTCTCTCGTTGTCGGCGCGGAGAACTTACGAGGGCGCCGAACACAGCGTGCGGCGGTTGTTCGACCGCGCCCTGTGCAAACTGCGCCTGAAAGAACTGCGCGTCAGCCAAGCCGACCGCGTGCGCAACTGCGATGTGCTGGTGTTCCCCAAAGGACATTGCGACGAGCGGGTGTTCTTCTTCGAGGGCGATGACGGGAGCGTGCGGGTGTGCGAACTGGCGCGGCACAGCGACCAGAGTTATAGCCGCTTGATTGCCAGCGGTGTGCGGCGCGAGGAGTATGGGGATTTTCAGCCGTTGTGAGGGAGCGGTATGAAACTCTTGACCTTTCTGGGGGTTGGCAAATACACATCTGTCCGATACGTCTGGGGCGACAAGGAGTGGGAGACGGATTTGTTCCCCGAGGCGTTGACGCGATGGTTGAATCCGTCGCAGGTGCTGGTGCTGTTGACGGAGGAGGCGAGGCAGCACACGCATTGGGCGAACCTGCAAGAGCGTCTGTCAAGTCAGGTGACGTTGACGCCTGTGGATATTCCATCGGGTAGGAGCGAGACGGAACTGTGGGACATCTTCGCCCGGCTAACAGAGTGTTTGAACGAGGGCGATAAGGTCGTCTTTGATGTGACGCACGCGTTTCGCTCAATTCCCATTTTGTGTCTGCTGGCGGTGGCTTACTTGCGCGTTGCCAAGTCGGTCAACCTGCAAGCCATCCTGTATGGGGCGTATGAGGCAAAGGACAAGAACAACCGCGCGCCCGTGTTTGACCTGACACCGTTCCTCAGCCTGCTGGATTGGGTGACGGCGACGGATAAGTTTGTGAAGACGGGTGACGCGCGGGAGTTAGCCAATTTGTTGAAGGCGGCGCACAGCCTGCCGTGGAAATCGGCCGGGGCTGCTGACCGCTCTGACCTGCCGCGTCAATTGCAGGGATTGGGCACGACGTTGCAAAACCTTTCGCAGTCGCTCCT
>JANWYM010000739.1 GCA_025055355.1 Abditibacteriales bacterium | reverse complement strand
GTCAGTTGTGTCAAGGGATGAACGAGCCGCGTCGCGATTAATTTTGCCAGCAGCACCGCGCCGATGAGGGCGAGGACGGACACGAACACGAACAGCCCCAACGCCTGATTGCGCATGTCATCGTAGCGGTCTTTGAGGACGCCGACGTAGAGAATGCCGACGATGCGGCCTTGGGGGTCGCGCAGGGGTTCGTAGGCGGAAATATACCAACTGCCCACGACGAAAGCAGGACCCGTCCAGCGTTTGCCTGCACCCAACACGCGGTCATACACCTCAGCGGAAATGCGCGTGCCGACGGCGCGTTTGCCGTCAGGCCCCTTGACGTTCGTAGCGATGCGCACATCCCCCTGAAATATCGTGACCGTGCCGAGGTTCTTCGTGCCGTAGGTAGCGACGGTAAAGATGTTTTCGCGCACGAAGTCCACGAAATCGAAGTTGCCGTTCAGGACGGTGCCGACGCGCACGGCTCCCGTCAGTTCTCCGCGGTCGTTCACGATGGGCGCAGCGGCTTCATAGACGAGCGCGGCTTTCAGTTCCGTCGGTCCGCCGGGCTTGGCGCGGGGGGTGGGGAGGACTTTGATGCGAGCGCGTTCCGCCAGCGCCACGTCCTCAAGGGCAAGCGCCGAGAGGGGGATGAGGCAAACACCGGCAGCGGGCTTTCGCTGGCGCAACGTTTGAACGACGACCTGACCATCGTTCACTGCCGTGCCGGCGGCGCGCCCGCGCGCCGAGGCAACGATGACAGCGCGGCGGTTGACCACGTGCAAGTAGTCAAAACCTGACAGGATGCGCCAGCGGTTGAGAAGTTTTTGGTGCTTTGGTTGGAGAGAAGCGGGAGACGCATCGGCGAGTTCCTCCGCCATCATCTGGCACGCCCGCCGCGCCTCGTTGAGCCGCTGCCCCAAGATCGCGTGAGCGGTCTTCAGCCCCAACTCCACGCGGCGCTGGGCTTCGCCGATGACCATGCGATTGATGAAAAAGCCCCCCGCCAGTATCGTCAGGACGCCGCTCACGACCACGACGCCGACGAACGCACCCAACAGACGACTGTGCCAGGGAACGTCATAGGTTGACTCTAACAGGCGACGATGCTTCATGCCAGAAGCATCTCCTCGTCAAAAGCACAGGCATCATGACCGTGAACAGACTAAGCCCTTCAGGTGCACAGCGACAGGCGATTGGGATGACCGCCACAAACCGGCGAAAAGCATCAACCGCTCTATACCCCATGAACCGCTTCCTCCTCCACCAACGCCTGCACCTCCGCCACCAGTCGCGGCAATGCCGACGCAACCGACGGCGAGAGTTCTTCCCCCACCGCAAACGACTCGGCGGACACCGAAAAAGCAAACGCCTTCGGGCGCGCCCCATACATCGCCTCGGCGTAGGCGAGCAAAGTCGCCGGCGTTAGGTGGTGGGTGAAATCCGGCAGCCTCGGGTCAGGGAGGACCTGCCGGACGGACAACTTCCCCGGCGGGCTGTCGCCATCCGCATCTATGAAGACCACGAGGCTTGCCCGGCGGATGGTCTCCGCGAGTTCTGGCGTCAGTTGGTGACAGGTGACAACCTCCGCGTCCAAGCCCTGCAACATCGGAGCGAGTTGCTGCGCCGCGCGCCAGCCCAAGCCGTCATCGCTGCGCAGCGGATTGCCGTAGCCAATAATCACCACGTCAGCCATCAGCCTCGCCTCAGTTCATCCACCACCGTGCCGTCCGCCGCGACCAGTTGGATGTGCAGCGGCATCTGTCCCAGCGCGTGCGTGGAACAACTCAGGCACGGGTCATACGCTCGAATGACCGCTTCGACGCGGTTCAACATGCCTTCGGTCAAGCGGTTGCCATTGACGAAGTGCTTCGCCACTTGCAGCACGCCGCGGTTCATCGCCAGGTTGTTGTGCCCTGTGGCGATGATGAGGTTCGCCCAGGTTATCAGCCCTTGCTCGTCCACCTTGTAGTGGTGGATGAGCGTCCCGCGCGGCGCCTCCGACACGCCGATGCCCTCGAGGTTGTTCGTCCCTGCGAAGGCGCGCACGTGCTTGCTGAGGATGTCCGGGTCGTTCAACACTTGCTCCATCGTCTCCAGCGCGTAGAGGATTTCGATGAGCCGCGCGTAATGGTAGTGGAACGAACTCAGCACCGGACCGCGCTGCATAGCACGGAACTCCGTCCATTCCTGGTCGGCGCGCGTGGTGCCGCA
>JANWYM010000738.1 GCA_025055355.1 Abditibacteriales bacterium | reverse complement strand
GGTGGAGCGCACGGCGACAAAAATCATCCGCACCGCCTTCCAGACGGAGCCGCTGCTACGCGAGATAGATGTGGTGGGCATCGTGCCGCTGAAAGTGGAGCCGCGCTTTGTGGTGTTCAGCATCAACGCGCGGCGGGCGAAAATGCCGCCCGCCACCGTGCCGATGTCGGACGCCGAATTCCTGCGCTGTTTCGGGCGGGTTTACTACGATGAGCGGCGGCTGCCGCCGCGTGGCGTCTGGCAGGTCCCCGTGGCGGAGGTGCTCGCTAAGCCATGATCAGCGCGTTTGCCCGCATCCTTTTGTTTCTCGTTTTCGCCACAGGCATCTGGGCGATTTACCTCCACGAGCGCCCGCCCACCGCGCAGATGGGGGTGCGCCACATCGAACGCCTGCGCGGGCAGCCGGTCGTCGCCCTGACGATTGATGACGGACCGCACCCGTTGACCACGCCGTTGATTCTGGAGACGCTCAAGCAGATGAACGTCAAAGCCACGTTCTTCGTGGTCGGCAAAATGATGCGCCGCTACCCGGAGTTAGCCCGCCGCATCGTGGAGGACGGTCACGCGCTCGGCAATCACACGGAGAACCATCTGCGCCTGACGGAGTTGACCCCCGCGCAGGTGGCGCGAGAAATCGAGCGCGGGTTTGAGGCGATTGACGCCGTGCAGCGACAACCCCTGCGCTTGTTCCGCCCGCCCGGTGGCGGTCTCAACAATATCGTGTTGAACTACCTGCACAAGCATCAGATCGTGCTGGCGCTGTGGAGCCTCAACCCCGGCGACTGGTCGCTGCTGGAAGCGCAGCCCATCACCGATTATGTGGATAAACACTTGCAAGCCGGGGACATCATCCTGCTCCACGACGGAGGTGTCGGCACCTGTCAGGCGCTGCCGCACATCATCCGCTCCATACGCAAGCGGGGATGGAGAACGGTGACGGTGCCGGAGATGTTGGCGATGCAACGTGACACGTGATGCTTCCGCCAACGGATGAAAACTCCTAACAGATACAGTAGCGCAGGATGCAAGACAATAGGTCTTCGCCTCCTGCCTGTCAGTGGTTATCCGTTGGCGGATTTCACCCGTTGGCAGAAGCCTCAGGCATGAGAGAAAATGAAGCCACTGGCTACCCGTATGTCCCGTCTGGGGACAGAGACGGCGTTTGAGGTTTTAGTGAAAGCGCGGACGTTGGAGGCGCAGGGGCATAACGTCATTCATCTGGAAATTGGCGAGCCTGACTTCGACACGCCGCGCCACATTCGCGCCGCCGCCGCGCAGGCGCTGGAGGAGGGCTACACGCACTACGGACCGGCGGCAGGACTGCCCGAACTGCGGCAGGCTATTGCCGACGAAGCCTCCGCCGTGCGCGGGGTGACGTTTGCTCCCGAGCAAGTCGTCATCACCCCCGGCGCGAAGCCCATCATGTTCTTCGCCATTCTCGCGCTTGTGGACGAAGGCGATGAGGCGATTTACCCCGACCCTGGCTTTCCCATTTACGAGTCCATGATTCGCTTCGTAGGTGGCAAGCCCGTGCCGATTCCCCTGCGCGAGGAGCTGGACTTCCGTTTGGACGTGGACGAACTGCGCCGCCTCATCACGTCCAAAACCAAACTGCTCATCCTCAACTCCCCGCAGAACCCCACCGGTGGTGTGCTGACCGCAGAAGACATCGCCGCGATCGCCGACCTCTGCCGCGAGCACGATATCGCAGTGCTGTCCGACGAAGTTTACCGGCGCATCCTCTATGATGGGACACATCACTCCATCGCCTCGTTGGACGGCATGAAGGAGCGGACGATTATCTTGGACGGCTTCTCCAAAACCTACGCGATGACGGGCTGGCGACTGGGCTACGGCATCATGCCCGAAAAATGGGCGGAGCATTTCGTGCGGCTGCAAGTGAATTCAACGTCCTGCACCGCGACCTTCATTCAGCGCGCGGGTATCGCCGCCCTCAACGGACCGCAGGAGGAAGCGCACCGTTTCGTCGCGGAGTTCCGCCGCCGCCGTGACCTCATCGTAGAAGGGCTCAACCGCATCAAAGGCGTCTCCTGCAAACTCCCCCAGGGTGCGTTTTACGTCTTCCCCAACGTGAAATCGTTTGGGCGTCCCGCCAGCGAAATCGCTGACCTGCTGCTCTACGAAGGACATGTCGCCACCTTAAGCGGCACGGCGTTCGGACGGCACGGCGAGGGCTA
>JANWYM010000737.1 GCA_025055355.1 Abditibacteriales bacterium | reverse complement strand
GAAAGATGTCATATCGATGTAAACGCGGAAGGCGCACGCAAGCCAGCCGCTGCCCAATCCTGGAGAACGTAATCCATAGGCGTCGTAGCGGCGGCGAGTTGCGTGGTCAGCGGGCAAACTATGATGTCGGGGCGATGTGTATGATAGGTGTCGCTGGAGACGACAACCGCTGGGCGCCTCTTAACTGCTACTGCCCCCATGAAATCCACAAGGACGACATCACCCGCTTGCGGCATTGTCTTCCTCCTCTCCCAGTTGTTGCAGGACGTAGCGCCATGAGTAGGCGGTAAACTCTCGCATGTCCTCCTCCGTCCACTCCTCGCTGTAGTCCACCACCGCTCGCGGAGAGATGTCGTTGAGGATCATCGTCGCCAACTTGAACCGCTCCGATACGCACATCGTTTTCACCACCTGGTTGTAAACTTCTTCAGCGGTCGTCTGCACCATCGTCTTGCACCTCCAAGCATATTATAAGGGTAGCCCAGCCCCTTGCGGGCATCTCCTAACCAATTCTTGACAAGTTTTCAATCCCAATTCCTCATGTCCACTCTCCTGCCCGTCCTCCATGATGAGGCTAACTTGCTCCCCACTCCGTATGGAATACTCCCTCTCGGTCCACCCGCTCGTAAGTGTGCGCGCCGAAGAGGTCGCGCTGCGCTTGAATCAGGTTCGCGGGCAGTCGCTCGCGGCGGTAGGCGTCGAAGTAAGCCAGCGACGCGCTCATCGCGGGGACGGGGTAGCCCAACTCCACGGCGGTGCTGACCACATCGCGCCACGCCTCCTGCCGCGCTGCCACTGCCTCGCGGAACTCGTCGTCCACCAGCAGGTTGGGCAACTCCGGGTTGCGGGCGAACGCCTGCTTGATGCGGTCGAGAAACACCGCGCGGATGATGCAGCCCCCCTTCCAGATGCGGGCAATTTCGCTGAAGTTCAAGTTGTAGCCAAACTCCCGCGAGGCGGCGCGCAGCAACGCGAAGCCTTGCGCGTAACTGCAAACCTTCGAGGCATAGAGCGCGGCGCGGACGCGGTTGATGAACGACGGCTGCCGCGCTGTGCGTAGGGCGTGCTGGGAGGAGAGCAGTCTCGCCGCCGCCACGCGCTCGGCTTTGTGCGCCGACATGAACCTGGCATCTACCGCCGCCGTGATGGTCGGAATCGGCACGCCCAAGTCCAGCGCAATTTGGCTCGTCCACTTACCCGTGCCTTTTTGCTCCGCTTTGTCCAAAATCACGTCCACCAGCGGCTTACCCGTCATTTCATCTTTGAAGTTCACGATGCGGGCGGTGATTTCGATGAGGAACGACTGCAACTCACCGCGATTCCACTCGGCGAAAACGTCATGCAGTTCATCGGGCGACAGTCCGACGGCGTGGCGCAGCAGGTCGTAGGCTTCGGCGATGAGTTGCATGTCGCCGTATTCGATGCCGTTGTGAACCATCTTCACGAAATGCCCCGCGCCCTTCGGACCGATGTAGGTCACGCACGCGCCGTCGTCCACCTGCGCCGCGATTTTGGTGAGGATGGGTTCAAGGTGCGCGTAGGCTTCAGGCGTCCCCCCGCCGGGCATGAGGCTCGGACCGTGCAGCGCGCCCTCCTCGCCGCCGCTGACGCCCATCCCAAAGTAATGAACCCCTGCCTCCCTGCATCGCTCAATCCGCCGTTCCGTGTCCCTGAAAAACGAGTTGCCGCCGTCAATCAGAATGTCGCCCGCTTCAAGGTGGGGCAACAATTGCGTGATGAAAGCGTCCACCGCCTCGCCCGCCTTGACCATCAGAACAATGCGTCGCGGACGTTCCAGCACGTTGACGAACTCCTCAATCGTCGTCGTCCCCACCACGTTCTTCCCCGCCGCCCGCCCGTTGACGAACGCCATCGTCTTCGCCGTCGTGCGGTTGAACACGGCAATGGGGAACCCCTTGCTCTCGATGTTAAGCGCCAAGTTCTCGCCCATGACGGCGAGACCGATGAGACCGATGACGGGTTGAGACATAATTTCCCCCTCATTGCTTCCTTTGAACGGAAGTCATTAAGCATGGTCAAGCACGCAGTCCAACACCTTGTCCATGTTGTCGGTGTAGAGGAAGGCGAATACCTTCGCCGACGCCCCCAGTCGTAGGGAACGGACGCCGTGCCGTTCCTGAGAACGTGAGGACTCGATGTCCGATCGTTCTCCAACATCGTCGGTGGAGATAACGACGACATCGA
>JANWYM010000736.1 GCA_025055355.1 Abditibacteriales bacterium | reverse complement strand
CTCGCATCGCAGCACACGATGTCGTTTTCATTCGTGAGCGCGTTCAACTCCTCCATCACGCGCTGCGGTTTGATGGGCGTGTCGTTCGATGTAAGCGCCTCGCCGACCTCACGCTGCCACGCGGCGCGGAGGGAGCGAATCCACTTCAAACGTTCGGCGTGGGGTGTGGGGTGGGTTGCATCTGGCGTGCTGCGTATTGCATCAAGGAGCGCGCGCAGTCCCAACTGCGCGTCGCCGACGAGTCCGACCTCAGTGGGGAATACTTTGCCGATTTCAGCGGGGTCAACGTCGAGGTGGATGAGTCTCTGATCGGGGCGCGGGAGTTTCCAGTTGAACGTTGAGTTCTGCCCCGACTTGAAGCCGACAAGCAGCATGACATCCGCCGCCTCAGCGGCTTCCCTCGCGCAGCCGGTGCCCATGTTGCCCAGCAAGCCGAGCGACAATGGATGCGTGTCCTCCATCGCCCCGCGACCGGAGAACGTCGTGACGACAGGCATCGTCAGCAACTCGGCGAGTTCTTTCACCTCCTCGGTGGCCTCGGCAATGTGGACACCGCCGCCCGCGAGCAGCACAGGGCATTGTGCTTGAAGGAGCAAGCGGGCAGCCTGCACGACAGCGGTGGGGTCGGGCGCGGAACGCGCAAGGGGAAAATGCCCTAAATCCGACCATTGGCCATTGGCCATTGACCATTGACCATCAACCGTCGCATCAAACACATCGTGCGGCACGATGAGCGCGACGGGTCCGGGGCGTCCGCTCGCCGCGCGGCGCAGGAGGTTTGGCAAGACGGTGGCGAGGTGTTCGGGCGCGTGGAGCGTTGTCACCCACTTGCAGAACTGCGCAATCAATCCCGCTTGGTCCATCGCCTGCAACGCTGCGCCGCGTTCGTAGAGATGACGCCATGATTGCGGCAGGTCGCTGATAATGCATAGAATCGGAATCGAGGAATAGTAAGCCTCCATCAACCCCGACGGCAGTTTCGTGCAGCCCGGTCCGACGGTCACATCGCAGACGCCGATTTTATGCGTCAGCCGCGCATAAGCGTCAGCAGCAAACGCCGTGTTGCGCTCGTCGCGCATGACGATGTGTCGAATCGTCGGCTCGCGTTTCAGAATCCCATCATACAGCGCGCAGGTCTGCCCGCCCGGCACGCCGAAAACGTGCGTCACGCCGCATTGTATCAGCAGTTCCGTCAGTAGGTCGCCGGTGTGCATGAAGGAGTTCACCTCGGTTGGCATGGGTTTGTGCGCTCTCAGTATAAAGGATAGGCGGAAATTTGGCAAGGAATCGGCACCATCGCCGCTCTTCCACCGGCAGAACAGAGTCACGAAAGTCCCTATGCCCACTGCCCCCAAGGTAACGGAGGTGAGTATCAAATTGTCTGCCCAGAGCCTATAATAGAATTCAACTTTTGCGTTTCGCGCTTCTCTTTACCCGCTGCGGGAAAACGTCATCGCGAGCGCAGCGAAGCAATCCCCTCCGTGAGGGGATTGCTTTGCTTCGTTTCTCGCAGCCGCTGCGCTCGCTATGACACGAGGGAAAGGGCAAAACGCAAAAGTTTAGTCATGGGTTTGCCTTATGATTCGCCGCGCTGGGCGGAATTCATCTAACGGGGTGATAATCTTGGATCTTACCTAAGCGGACGAGAATCATCTGCGGGGAGACCAAGGAGGGGTGTGTCTCAACGTTGGAGCGCGGATGGAAAGAGGAATCCTCATGAGCGCCGTCGGGGGCGCGTCGTCTCGCGCCCCCGACGGTTGACGTTTCACTGGGTGCGGCTGGGAGCACTGTAAGTGCCTGAGCGCATCTGGAGTTGTTGAATGGCGGCGCGTTTTGCCGGTTCGGGCATGTGGGGGTCGCTCTGGATGCGCTGAATTTCCCGTTGAATGTCCTGCGGTGAGGTAGCGTAAGGCTTCTCGCTCTGGCGTCCCCACTGCACGGCAAACAGAATCACTGCCACCAGCAACAAAGTCACAGCAACGTAGAGCAAATTCTTCTGACCTTTCATGTTGCACTCTCCTTCTCAGTTTGGTCAATGTGAGGCGGCGGCGTCACGAGGGCGTCCGCCTCCGCGACGGGGCTAAGAGCCTATCCAAAAACCTCCCTGTTCCCCTGCGTGGGGAGGACCACAGGGGGTTATCTTCGACCTCCCCCGGCCCCTCCTTGATAAGGAGGGGAGTGGACCTCCCCCGGCCCCTCCGGGATAAGGAG
>JANWYM010000735.1 GCA_025055355.1 Abditibacteriales bacterium | reverse complement strand
GATTGATAGGGGATTGCGACTCTCTTCTAAGACGGCGCAACACCAATCAGTGTTGTGCCGTCGTAGCACTTGACCCGATTGATAGGGGATTGCGACTCTTATCCCGCCGTTACTTGCAACGGCGGTAATATTGGTCGTAGCACTTGACCCGATTGATAGGGGATTGCGACGTCTCACCCGCAATGGAGAAACCCACGTCATCGGTTTCGTCGTAGCACTTGACCCGATTGATAGGGGATTGCGACGTTAGGTCATCGTTTTCACTAACGCACGCAAGGACACTCTGTCGTAGCACTTGACCCGATTGATAGGGGATTGCGACAATCCCCAACGATGGCTTAGCGCTTCTCCCTTAATGAAGTCGTAGCACTTGACCCGATTGATAGGGGATTGCGACGAGTGGTTTTGCCTGCTTTTCTACACGAGGATGGGTGGGCGTATAAGTGGCGCGATGTGCGCCACTTTTTTTTTGCGGAGTCGTAGCCACAAGAAGCAAGTTTTGTGCTACAATATAGGGCAGCGAGGCAAAGAGGCGGAGCCGATGTTCCTGTGGGTTCATCGGCTGTGCTCTTTGTCCGGCTCGCATCTACCACAGGCTCTGCCTCAAAAAACAGACACCGCGTCGCCGGTGATTAAGGTACGGGGCAAATTCCGACGACGCGGTGGAGGCAGAGCCTCAATCCTATTGACTCCCCTATAGGGTGAACGGTTCGTGAATTTTTCGTCGTCCGCTATCGTCACGCATCATCTCGCTAAGACCTATCGCAGTCTTTTCCGCCGTCGGGGCTTGCGCGCGCTGGACGGTGTTTCGCTCGATGTGCCGCGCGGGAGCATCTTCGGCTTCCTCGGACCCAATGGCGCCGGCAAGACGACCACCATCAATATCCTGCTGGGCATCGTCTATCCGACCGAGGGCTCCGGGGAGGTGCTGGGCTTGCCGCTGGGACATTGCGAAGGTAAGCGGCGCATCGGGTTTCTGCCGGAGAAGTTTCAGTTCCACGATTTCCTCACGGCGACGGAGTTTCTGGACCTGCACGCTCGCTTTCACGGTTTGGACAAGCGCACGCGCAAAGAGCGTATCGAGCGCGAGTTGGTGCGCGTGGGGTTGATAGAGCGTCGCCACTCCAAACTGCGCGAGTTCTCCAAGGGGATGCAGCAGCGCATCGGTTTGGCGCAGGCGCTCATCAACGACCCCGACCTGGTGATTTTGGATGAACCCACCTCCGCCCTCGACCCCCTCGGACGCCGCGACGTGCGCCGCATCATCGGCGAACTCAAAGCCGAAGGTAAAACCGTTTTCCTCAACTCGCATCTTCTATCCGAAGTCGAATTGACCTGCGACGCCGTCGCCATCGTCAACAAAGGACGCATCGTGCGGCAGGGGACGCTCAGCGAACTCCTCCAAACGCAGGCGCGCGTCGAACTCCACTTGCAGCAGACCCCTCCCGCCGTCCTCCCTGCCCTGCGGCGTCTCGCCCTCAACGTCAACGCGAACGCTGACCGTCTCACCGTTGACCTCGCCAGCGAAGATGATATCCCGCGCCTCGTCGAGGAAACCGTCAAAGCGGGTGGCAAGATCTTGGCGGTTATTCCGTATCGGATGACTCTGGAGGAGTTGTTCGTGCGGACAGTGGAAGAAGGCAGGGACAATGACCCATAACCCATGCCCATCAGCCACTGAGAACGTAGGGTACGATGTCGCCCGTCGCACCGCGACGGCATCGCAGGCTACTTTTTGGGGATAGGCTTTAGGTCAGCAGGTCGTCGGTGATTGCTTCATCGGATACCACCTCAATCCCCTCCCGCCGGAGCAGCGCAGCGGTGACGCCCTGCCCGGCAACGAGGCGTGGCGTGCCGTCTTCCCCTTGCATCCAAACCTGGCAGCAGCCGCACGAGGGACTGCGCTCTTTGAGAATCGCGCCGCGCGCGCCGCACAAGCGGGCGAGGTGCAGCACCTCCTGCGCCCCACGCAGGAAGTGCGCTGTTACATCCCGACCGTCCGCCGTCGCCAGCCGCGCCGTGCCGTCCAGCACCGCGTCGCCATCTCCGCCTACAAGGTTCGCCTCCACACGCGGCGTGGGCAACCCGCCTAACTGCTCAGGACATACGGGAATCGCCCTACCTTCCGCGACCAGCTGCGCAATCGCCGGCTTCAACTTGTTCCCGCCGTCGTGACGGCAGTTGACACCGGCAAGACAGGCGCTCACGATGATTGGG
>JANWYM010000734.1 GCA_025055355.1 Abditibacteriales bacterium | reverse complement strand
GCCGTTCGGGAAGACGATTGATGACGTCATCATCAAACGTCCCACCGCTATGAAGATTTCGCTCGCGCCCAGCGGCGGGCGCAACCGCATGGCGCAGATGCAGGAACTCCGCCGTGCCTTCGATGATTTCGACAACTACATGGAACAACTCGCCGAGCGCCGCGCCGAGCAAAAGAAAAAGGGCGAACCCGAAGAGGAACTCGACCCCCGGCAGGCGCCGATGGTGGACTTGACGACGGGGAAGTTGCCCGCGTTCATCTACTGTCCCCGCGCCGCCGACGTGCCGAAGGCAATTGAACTAATCGAGTCGCGCAAACTCAAAGCGACCCTCGTGCTTGGTCCCGACTGCTACAAAGCCGCCTCGCTCGTCGCGCAGAAGAAGTTGCCCGTCGTGCTGGACGCGCAACTCATCGTTTGGGAGACGGAAGAGGACAAGGACGAAGAGATCATGCGCGTCGTCCCCGTCGAGTTTTACAAAGCGGGCGTGAAGTTCACCTTCCAGATTTCGACGACGACCTACGGGGCGCGCTATCTCTGGTATCAAGCAGCAACCGCCGTCAAGCACGGCGTCCCGCGCGACGTTGCCTTGCGCGCCATCACGCTCACGGCGGCGGAAATCGTCGGCATCGCTGATAGAGTCGGCAGCATCGAGGTCGGCAAGGACGCAAACCTGCTTCTGCTGACTGGTGACCCGTTGGACGTGAAAACGTGGGTGGACACGGTCATCATCGAAGGCAGGGTCGCGTATGAGCGGAAGAACGATGCACGGTTGCAGAAGTTGTTGACGGGGAAAGAAGCAAATTGAGTCATCGGAGGGAGACCTACGGTCGGGTCTGGGTGAGGGTCGGAGGCCGTGACCCAGCGGATCCGAGCTAAACTTTTGCGTTTCGCACTTCTCTCCCTCCCCGCTCGCAATGACAGGGATTTTCGAAAGAGAGGATAAAACGGCAAAAGTTTAGATCCGAGGATTGTTCATGCCGCTACGCCCATTTTCAGCAGCGGCAGCACGTAGCGATGATAGCACCACTCAAACACGGTGCGCAAGTCAGCATTCTCTATATCGGCGCCGACAACGGTGAATCGCTCCGGCAGGTCAGGAACAACGCCCGGCTTATACAGAAGCGGAACGAGATGGGCGGCGAAGTCCATGACCTCAATACCGACCAAAGTTTGACGGTCGGCTTCGTCATACATCACCAAGACATCGTGCCGATTCCCCCGCGTGACAGAGGGGCGGTCAGGATGAACGGCAAGGTAAAGCATGTCCTTTTGCGGGTCGTAAGTTATGGATTGGATGATGGCTTTGATTGCCATAGCAAATCACCTTCTTGCATTGCGTTGAAACACTTTTCATCATCGGTTATGAACGCAGGTAGTATACCTCCCCAGCGATAGAGTCAAAAGGTTGCGTGAGGAATTTTTTTGTGGTAGGCTAAGAGAGCAATAGAGGCGGAGCAACGGCGGAAGAACGATACACGGTTGCAGAAGTTGTTGACGGGGAAAGAAGGAAATTGAGTCATCGGAGGGAGACCTGCGGTCGGGTCTGGGTCAGGGTCGGAGGCCGTGACCCAGCGGAGTTCAGCGTGAGGCTATGCGACGGCGATTGAAAGTGGAAATCTTCATGACGCTGGTGGTTGGTTGTGTGTTGATTCCTGCTCGAGCACAACTGCCAGAGACCCTCGCCATCCATGCAGGGAAAATCATAACGCTGACGGGGCAGCCGATTGAGAACGGCGTGGTGCTGATTCGGCACGGCAAGATCGCGGCGGTGGGGAAGAACGTGCCGATGCCGCGCCACGCGAAGGTGATTGATGCCTCAACGAAGGTGGTGATGCCCGGACTCATCGCGGCGTTCACAACGCTGGCGGAGCGGACGGACTATGAGGAGGCGATTGCGCCGGATGTGAAGGCGAAGGACGCGTTTGATTTCTACGCGGATTACAAGCGTCTGTTAGAAGGCGGCGTGACAACGGTTTACGTGGCGACGGGGCAGCGGCGGCTGGTGAGCGGGCAAGGCGCGGTAGTGAAGTTGGCGGGCAACGACCCGGCGGCGCAAACGCTGCGTGCCTCCACTGATGTGCGCGTGATGTTGGGTGAATACCCCAAGAACCCGCCCGCGCTGTTCCGCCCGCCGATTCCGCCCACAAGCGACAACCCGATTCTGCCTGCGCAGCGACAGTTCCCCTCAGTGCGCCCGTCGGCGTTTGCTGTGCTGCGGCAGTTGTTT
>JANWYM010000733.1 GCA_025055355.1 Abditibacteriales bacterium | reverse complement strand
AAATTGCCGCGCTGATAAACGGTGCCAGCCCCAGAGCCGCCAGCAGCACCCAACTCCACGCGAGGAGCCAACTGGAGGGACGGGCGGAGGGAGGAGAATAGGAGCGGGGAGCGTCCGACACAGCGTCAACTGCCTGGGTGAGACGCGACAGCAAATCCGGCGGTGGGTCCACCGCGCGCAGGATAGTAAGCATCTGCGCTGTCCGCTGCCACGCGCCCAACTGCGCCTGACACTGCGCGCAGCCGCGTAGGTGCCACGCCACCCGCCAGCGTTGCACCACGTTCAATTCATTCTCCGCGTAGGCGGACAGGAGTTTTTTCGCGTGCGCACATCGCATCATACCACCACCCGAGATCGTTTCGGCATGGTCAGCGACCGCAGCCCATCACGTCGCGGCAACCACGTCCTTCAGTTTCTTCTCCAGTATCTTCCGCGCACGGAACAGATTAGTTTTGACCGTGCCTAGCGGCATATCCAGTGTTTTGGCTATCTCCTCAATACGCAAGCCTTCAATGTGTCGGAGCAGCACGACTGCGCGATATTTAGGCGGAAGGGATAACATCGCCTGCCGCACCCGCATGCTCAGATCGGCGCGCTCCACCACCTCGTCGGGTTGAGGCGCGTCGTCGGGCAAGCGGTCGAGGAGGCTGATGGTTGAACCCTCATCGTTCTCCTCCTCCCACGACACAGTCGGCACGCGCCGCTTGCGAGCATGGTCAATGCACAGATGCACAGCGATGGCGTAGAGCCACGTCGTGAACTTCTGCGCCATGTTGAACTGCGCCAGCGCCGCATACGCCTTCACGAAGGTCTCCTGCGTCAAGTCCTCCGCGTCGGTCAGGTTGCCGACCATGCGCAGCGTCAACCGATAGATGCCCCGATAGTGCCGCGACACTAACTCATTAAACGCGGTGCGGTCCCCTGCTCGGCACCGCTGCACGAGCTGTTCGTCGCTGAGGCTCATTCACCCACCTGCTTTCAGAACTCCTACGCTCGGACTACGGGCGGAAAAAAAGCGGGTTTCACTTTTTCTGGGCGAGCAACGCCCCCGCGGAGCCGTCGGTTCGGCGGGAGCCTCACCCCTCCCAGCGGGAGGGGGACGCTCCGGGAGGGCGGCGCTCCTGCGAAGCCGTCGGTTCAGCAGGAACTTCACCCTCCCATCTTTGACACCGCCGCTCGCTTAGGCTATAATCCCCTTCCGAAAATGACATCCGCAGGGAGTCAGGTTTGTCGGGAAGGGCGACGCTCCAGTGGAGCCGTCGGGTTCGGCAGGAGGCTCACCCTCTCAGGGCATTATGACACGCTCGGTTCAAATCCGTAACGTCATCATCGGCGCGGGGCAGCCGCTGGCGCTCATTGCTGGTCCGTGCGTGATTGAGAGTGAGGAGGGCTGTCGCTTTATCGCGCAGCGCGTGAAGGAGATTGCCGCAGAGGTAGCAATCCCCCTCATCTTCAAAACCTCCTTCGATAAAGCCAACCGCAGTTCTCTGCGTTCGTTCCGCGGTCCGGGCTTGCGGGAGGGGCTGAGGATCCTGGCGGACATCGGGCGCGACTTTGACTTGCCGCTGCTGACGGACGTTCATGAGACCGCCCAGGTAGAGCCGGTCGCGGAGGTGGTGGATGTCCTGCAAATTCCTGCCTTCCTTTGCCGTCAGACGGACTTGCTGTTGGCTGCTGGCAAGACAGGCAAAGCCGTGAATGTGAAGAAGGGGCAGTTCCTCGCGCCGCACGACATGCGCCACGTAGTGGACAAAATCGCCAGCACAGGGAATGAGAACATTCTACTGACCGAGCGCGGGACATCGTTTGGCTACCACAACCTCGTGGTGGACATGCGCTCGCTGGCTATCCTGCGCGGGTTCGGCTACCCGGTGGTGTTCGACGCCACGCATAGCGTCCAACTGCCCGGCGGACTGGGCACGGCATCGGGCGGTCAGCGTGAGTTCGTCCCCGTCCTCACCCGCGCCGCCGTCGCCGTCGGGGAGCGCCTCCACCTTCGCGGAGGCCTTCGACTCGGCGCGCAGGACGACGTCGCCACCGTCCGCGTTCACGACCGTCGCCGCATGCGGAGGCGGGGTTCGGTCGGGCAGCCCCGGGGGCCCGCGGATCGGGTCGGAGAGGACGATCCCCCAGGTGTGCAGGTGCACGATGGAGAGCGCGAAGGAGCCGGCGACGCCGATGTCCCCGCCGCCGGCGCCGGAGACGGCCTTGGCTCCGGTGTCGTGCGCC
>JANWYM010000732.1 GCA_025055355.1 Abditibacteriales bacterium | reverse complement strand
GGGGAGGAACCGCGTCAGCACGCCGCAATCGCGCATCTGCCGCAGCATTTTTCCCACATCGGCGGGTTGCCGCAGAATGGCGAGGAACGCCTCGCGCGCTTCGGGGGCGGCGCGCACTTCCTCATCAATCAGGGGCGCAACGTCCTCAATCAGGCGGTCGAGTTCGGCGTCCACCTCGAAGCCGTAGCGCTGGACGTATTCAAACACGCGCAGCACGCGGGCGGGCTTCTCCCACAGGACGTGCGGGCGCACCGCCTGAATCCGCTGGCGCACCGCCTGAAAGTGCGCCCCCAGCGGCAGCGTGCCCTCCATCAGGCGGCGTGTCACCTTGCGCAGGAACAGATGCACGTGCTCCGCGTGGCGGTAGTAGTCGGCGAGAAAACGCTGCGCGGGTTCCGCGCCCCTGCCCGCGTAGTGAAAATCGCGGGCGATGGCGTCGTGCAAGTCGGCGAACAGCACATCGCTTTTGCGCTGGGCGCGCAGGTGAAGGTAGTTGCGCACCCTGTAAAGAAACTCCCGCGCCGTGACCAGCCGCTCGCAGTCCTCCGCCGACACCACGCCCTGCCGCTCCAACTCGGTCAGCGGATGACGGTCCTGACAGAGGAACATCGCCTGCGCCATCCACATCGCGGCGTGGATGTCGCGCAGCCCCCCCACGCCTTCTTTGACATGCGGCTCCAGCGCGTAGAGCGAGGCGCGGACGCGATGGGTCACCTCGCGCCGCTCTTGACTTTTCTCCTGCAGGAACGCTACGGCGTCGATGTGCGTGAGTAAGGCGCGGCGGAGTTGTCCGAACAGTTTGCGCGAGCCGACGATCAGCCGCCCATCGAGCAGGGAGGTCTTCGTCTCGTGGTCAAAGGTCGGGCAGTCGCTCACCGTGCGGAAGCCGTAGCCCACGTCCAACTTCATCGCGTCAATAAGGATCTGGACGATGAGCCGAAACGCCTCTTTAATGACGGCATCAATGAACGGGTTATCCTCCTCCGACGGCACGAAGGCGATGTCAATGTCGGAGAACGGGCTGAGTTCCCGGCGCCCGTAGCCGCCCGTCGCCACCAGCGCGACCTCCGTTTCGCCCTCGACGAAGTGCGCCGCGAAACTCGTCATCGCCTTATCCCACGCAATCGCGTAAATCTGCCGCAGCGTCTCATCAATCAGGCGCGTGTGCGCCTCCAACAACGCCTGCCCGGACACCTCCGTCAACGGCGTCGCTAACAGCGCCTTGCGGCCGTCCTGCACGAAGCGCAGTAGAGTTTGAACGGTGTCTTCCATAGTCCTCCCCGGGGCGGTTCTCTGAACTATATCTTAAACTTGACGGGGCGAAAAGTAAAGGGTGATGGGGGTGATGTAACGAAAGTGACGCGGTCGCCGTCATTCTTTCCCCCAATCCCTTCCCGCTAAAAATACCCATCGTGGCGGGCGGAGCGAAGCCGTGACCGACATTTTCAGCGGGGAGGGGGAAGATAATGTAAGCAACTGTGCAACTTTTGAGATATAATAAGGCGTGACGTGATTCAGATGCGATATAAAGAGACAGGCAAAGCGTTACGCTGCGTGGACGGAGAAACGTTGGAAGGCACAGCCTTGGTCGGCACAAATCTGCGCGGGGCGAGTCTGGAGCGGGCAAATTCGGTCACTGCGAATCTCCGCAATGCCAATCTGGGCGGCGCCAACCTTCCCAAATGGAGTCCCGAACTCGTTCAAGGTTAGCAGCCACCTCACCCCCAACCGGTTGGGGACTCCAGGCGCAGCCTCCGTTCAGTGCGGGTCGCCGGCTCCCGCCGCCACGCTCGACCGCAGAGCCTGCCCTGAGTCTGCCGAAGGGTCACCTCACCGTTTGAGAGACCTGCGATCTACCGCGGGGTGGTGAGTGACAGGGGAGGGCTCCCCGCGCCACTGCGCAACTCATATAGGCATCATCGCAAAGCGATCATGCCGTGGGGCATGGGGGCATTCGACTTATGCTTCCCTCGTCGCGTTTTCTGAAGTTGTTCGTGCTGGGTCTTGTTCCCGCCCTACTGTCGGCGGGGTCGCCGGCGTTTTACTACCTGACCGTTTTGTATGGTTTGGGGCTGGGGCTGTTGTTTTTTGTGGACTACTTTCTGGGGTTGCATCCACGCCGCGTGACGGTGACGCGGACGCTGGGAGGGCGGCTGTCCTTGGGTGAGGAGAACCGCGTGCAACTGCGGGTGCGCAACTTTGCGCAGGTGCGGGTGTGGGTGTCGCTGGC
>JANWYM010000731.1 GCA_025055355.1 Abditibacteriales bacterium | reverse complement strand
ATCCCGACTGCGCTGTTCGCGCACCACCTCAGAGCGCCCGATGTCGGCGACTTCGTTTAACCGCGCCCGCAGTGCTTTGGAAAGGTTGGACATCACCTCAAATGAACGCGCGTAGTGCTGATACATCCACGCCGCGATTTGGTTGCCGCGATACGCTGGCTCGCCCAGCGATTGCGCGAAGGCGCGGAGTTCGGTGGTGTCCAGACCCAGAAGGACGGTCTTCATGTCAGTTTAGTATTCTGCCGTGCGGCTCCATTGCAGCAATCTGCCGATCCACTTATTCCAGGTTGGGAAGTTGAGCATTTCGTTGGCAATGGAGGAGCGCACGATGGTCTGGTGGACAGGGCCGTTGCCTGAACCGATGTCCAGCATGTGGACGAAACTGTGGGCAATGATGATGGCGGTGCCGAAGCCAATTATCATCCCCACGGCTTGCTCGAACCCACCGAGGTCAATGTCCGCCAGCGTCGCCAGATAATGACTGAGCCACAGCCCCAATCCGCTGAGTGTGATGAAGATGAAACCATGCCAGAACCCGTCGTTCGTCGTCCCCTGAAAAAACTGAAAGGACTTGGACAGCCCCGCGTAGGCGTGGTCGGCAATGAGCATCACCACATACTCGATGATGAACCACAGCAGCGCTGGGAAAAAACCGCGCACCATCTCCAGAAAAAGCACGCCGATGAAGATGAGAATCACCACGACGTCAATCCAGGACATTGTGAAGGCAAGAGTTACGCGGTTGCCGTTGTCAGTAACCGCGTAACCCTTGAAAGGTTCAGAGTCGAAAGTTAAAAGGTAAGGGGCCAACCCTCAACCCTTAACCCTCAACGCGGTCGTTCATTGCTGTAACTTCTCTCGCAGCAGGCGATTGACGACTTGGGGGTGAGCGCGCCCTTTGGTCTCCTTCATCACCTGCCCCGCCAAGAAGCCATACGCTTTGTCTTTGCCGGCGCGGATGTCCTCAACGGCTTTAGGGTTCTGGGCGATGACTTTCTCAATCACGGAGGACAACGCCGCCTCGTCGGCAATCGCCCCACCTTTCTCTCGCGCGAGGTCGGCGGCGTGCCGTCCTGTGCGAAACATCTCCTCAAAAATGTCCTTCGCCATGCGCCCAGTGATCGTGCCCGCGTCAATCAGTTTCAGCATCTCCGCGAGGTGCCGCGGCGTCACCTTGGATGCGCTGATGTCTATCCCCTCGGCATTGAGCAGCGCGGCGAAATCGCCCATGACCCAGTTGCTCACGGCTTTGGGGTTGTCATGCTCTCGCACGCAGGCTTCAAAGAAATCGGCGGTCGCCTTCGATGCCGTCAGCACGCGGGCATCGTATTCGGGCAAGCCGTATTGTTCGATGAACCGCTGCTTGCGCGCGCGCGGTAACTCGGGCAACTCCGCCTTCACGCGCGCTATCCACGCCGCGTCAATCACCAGCGGCACGAGGTCGGGTTCGGGGAAGTAGCGGTAATCGTGCGCGTATTCCTTTGAGCGCATCGGCTCGGTGATGCCGCGCGCTTCATTCCAGAGCATCGTCTGCTGCACGACCGCTTCGCCCTTGCGCAGGATTGCCGTCTGCCGCTGGATCTCGGCTTTGAGCGATTCCGTCACGGCCCGGAAGGAGTTGAGGTTTTTGATTTCGACCCGCGTACCGAATTTTTCCTCCCCCTGCGGACGCAGCGACACGCTCGCCTCGAAGCGCAACTGTCCCGCTTCCATGCGGCATTCAGAAATGCCCAGATACAGCAGGATTTGTCGCATGGTGTTCATGTAGGCTTCGGCTTCCTCGACGGAGCGCATGTCGGGCTGGCTGATGATTTCCAGCAGCGGCACACCCGAGCGGTTGAAGTCAATCAAACTCACGTCCAGCCCGCCCGCCGCCTCGCCGTGAAACGATTTGCCTGTGTCTTCTTCCATGTGAACGTCCTGCAAGCCGATGCGCTTCGTTGTGCCGTTCACTTCAATCTCCACCCAGCCGCCGCGTCCGATGGGCAGCATCCGCTGCGTGATTTGATACGCCTTCGGCAGGTCGGGATAAAAGTAGTTCTTCCGCTCGAAGACGTTTGGTGTGGTAATCTCGCAGTTCAGCGCCACCGCCGCCTTCAGCGCGTATTCGACCACCTGCCGATTTAACACAGGCAGTACGCCGGGGAAGCCCAAACACACGGGACAGACCTGCGTGTTCGGCTCTGCCAGCGGCTCCACCTTGCAGCCGCAGAAAATCTTGGACTTGGTGGACA
>JANWYM010000730.1 GCA_025055355.1 Abditibacteriales bacterium | reverse complement strand
CGTCGGGGCGGGCGTCCCTGCCAGCCCAATTCCAAACAGAACGCACAGCGCCGCATTCAATGTAGGGGCGGGCGTCCCTGCCAGCCCAATTCCAAACAGAACGCACAGCGCCGCATTCAATCTAGGGGCGGGCGTCCCTGCCAGCCCGACTCCAAACGGAACCCGCGGCGCCGCGTTCAATGTAGGGGCGGGCGTCCCTGCCAGCCCAGCGTCCTCTCGGCGTTGAAAAAACCGAAGCAGGTTGGGGACGCTACACCGCATGAAAATCTTTCTCGTCGTCGTCCTCGTTCTCGAACCTCACAAACGACCGAGGACGAGGACGACGACGAGGACGACGACGATTTTGGAGGGGGAAACCCGATGGCAAGCAAACTGATGATTAGCATCACGCACGCGAAAGACAACACCGACAAGGCGACGGTCGGCTTCGTCGTCGCCAACGCTTCGGTAGCCTCGGGCGTGGAGACGGTAGTGTTCCTCAGCACTGAGGGCGTGCGTCTTTCGCAGAAGGGCTATGCGGATGACATCCATGAGGAGGGCTTCGCGCCGCTCAAAAAACTGATGGACGACTTCGCCGAAGCGGGCGGGACGATTTGGGTCTGCTCGCCCTGTTTCAAGAAGCGCAACCTCGATGAGAACAACCTCGTTGCCAACGCCACCATCGTCGGCGGGGCGAAGGCGGTGGAGTTCCTCACGACGGGCGGCTCCGCCCTGACGTATTGATGAACGATGACAGAAGAACCCCTTCGCGTCTCCGAAGACATTCAACCCTCCGCCGTCTGCGAGGGCGGCAATTTGGATTGCGGCTCTGGGCTGCTGCTGCTGATTCGCAAGGCGATGAACCAGGTCCCCGTCGGCGGCGTGTTAGAAATTCGCAGCACGGAAATCAGCGTCAAGGAAGACCTGCCCGCGTGGTGTCGCATGACGCAGAACCCCTATCTCGGCTGGCAGCCCGCGCCCGACCACCACAAGTATTTCGTCCGCAAAGGCGGCGCGGATACAACTGCCGATGCCGCCGACGAAAAAGCGCGGAACTACCGCTGGCAATGCCGCGTGCACTGGTCGGGCGGATTGCAGTCAAAAGTCTTCTGCCGCAACCATGCGTGGGAGGTCGGACAGCCGGCAAGTTTCGACGTGCAGGACGCCGCGCCCAGTGCCGTTGAATATGTGCTGGGCGCGCTGGGCGCGTGTTTAGCGATGGGCTTCCAGATTCACGCCTCGCGGCGCGGGATTCAGGTGGACGAGTTAGAGATTTCCCTGAGCGGACAGATTGACAACATCTTCGTTTTCTTGGGTGTGGATGAAAGTGGACACAGCGGCTTCCGCGAAATCAAAGGCACGCTCTACGTGCGCGCCGACGCCGATGAGGACACGCTGCAAGAAGTCTGGCAGCACACCCTTGCCACCTCCCCTGTGACCAACACGCTGACGCGAAATGTGAGCGTAGATGTAGCGATGAGGGTCGTGCCATAATCCTGTCGGCATTTCGATGCAGGCTGGAAGCCTACGCTCCAGGAGGGAGGTCATTCCATGTCACCCTTACCTTTATTTCCCGTCACCGTCGTCGGCAGTTTCCCGCGTCCCAAGCCGCTGTTGGACGCTTTGCGCCAGCGTCGAGCGGGACGCATCAGCGCGGAAGAGTTTGCGCAGGTCGCCGATGAATCTGTGCGGCAAGCCCTCGCGGTGCAGGAGGAAGCGGGCGTAGACATCGTGAGCGACGGCGAGCAGCGGCGGGACAATTTTTACTCGTTCATCGCAAGCAAGGTGGACGGAATTCGGCTGATGAGCCTCGCCGAAATGCTGGACTACGTGGAGGACAAAGCCGCGTTTGAGCGGTTGCTGAACGCGCTGGACGTGCCGGCGTTTGCCATCAAGAACCCCGTCGTCGTCGGCAGACTGAACCGACGCGAACCGCTCGCGCTCGACGATTTTCTGTTTCTGCGCCATCACACCGGCAAACCCATCAAAGTTGCCCTGCCCGGTCCATATCTGCTGACGCGCTCGATGTGGGTGAAGAGTTTATCGGCGGCGTTTTACCCGACGAAAGGATCGCTGGGCGAGGATGTGGTGCGCGTGCTGCGCGAGGAACTGATGGCGCTGCGCGACGCGGGTTGCGACTTCGTGCAATTCGATGAGCCTGTGCTGACCGAGGTTGCCTTCGCTGGACCGCACGCGACGCATACGTTCATGTGCGCCGCGCTGTCGGAGAAAGCCAGCCCCCACGAGGAACTCAACTTTG
>JANWYM010000072.1 GCA_025055355.1 Abditibacteriales bacterium | reverse complement strand
AATCCTCGCTCCGCATCTTCGCTCCGCCTGCCGGCGTTTACGGCGCCATCGAACAAGCTGCCCCCAAAGCCAAAGACCCGTCCAAGTTGGCGCACCTTTACATGGAGCGGTTGGGGTTCGCTTACGGACACGAGGCGACGTGGGGCACGCAGCAGCGCCAGGTGTTTGAAGAGTTACTCAAGGGCGCGGAGGTGGCTGTTTTCTCCCGAACGGGCAGGCTTTACGGTCTGTTGGACACCGACCACCCCTTCGCTTGGCTGGGAGGGATGAGTTTAGCCATCAAGCAGTTGTCGGGCAAAGCGCCTCAGCTGGTCATTGCCAACATGCAGTCCAACTTACCCGAACAAGCCCGCATGGAAAGCGCGCAGAGGTTTTTGAGCCGCGAAGCGTTGAGCCGCTACCTCCACCCCGCCTGGCTCAAAGGCATGATGGCGCACAACTTCGCGGGCGCACGGGAGATGTCCAACTGGCTCGCTCATTTGGGCGGTTGGCAGTTGACGGCGCCTGAGGTCGTTGACGAGAACCTTTGGCAGCAAGCCTACGAAGTTTACGTGCGCGACCAATTCCGACTCGGACTTGTTGACTGGCTGCGCCGCGTCAACCCCGAAGCGTTGCAAGCCATCGCCAAGAGCCTCTTGCAGGCTGCCGAACGAGGCGCGTGGAACGCGCCTTCCACCGCCTTCGCTGAGTTAATCGCCCTGGGAGAGGGGCGCAAGCCGACTAACCAACCTGTCCCAACAATTCGGCTGGCGTCCCAGACGCTCCCCGCGCCATCCCAACCGGAGGCGGCGCGTCGTCCCGCAAGGGCAACAAGGTCCGCCAGACCCAACCCGCCCCCTTCGGCGCGCTCCCCCCGCCCGAACGTCGACCAACTTGTCAGCGGCATCAAGTTAAGTGAAGTCACGTCGAGCGCACCTGTTTCAATCCCCTTGCCTTCTCTGCCGCTCACCGTGCCGCTGCTGGGTTTTACTCTGTTCATCGCTGGGGTTCACCGAGGGCTCAAACGCGGGGAATGGCGAGCGGTGGATGGCGTTCGACGTTAGCACGTTAGCCCGTTGAGACGTTTCGGACACAGGTGCGGCGGAGGCAGACCTGTCCCCCCATTGCCTTCATCTTGTCGAGGCTGCCGTAAGTCGCTGGGAGACGGTCGTATCTGCCAGCGAGCCTGTGAGCCGTTCCTCTGTCGGGCCTCGATTGCGGGCGGTGGGCGACTTTTTCCTTTCCTACTATTGCCGTCGTAGCAAATTGGAATATCATTACAGAAAATACCACAAAGGAGGGATTATGACTCGCTTAACGGGATGGGGGGCCATCGTGTGTCTCATGGGATTTCTGCTGCCTGTTGCTGCCCAACAGGACGACGCCCTGATGAAGCGCATCGCCGAACTGGAGGCGTTAGTCAAGCAGCAGCAAGCGACCATTGAGGGACTGAAGAAGCAAAATGGTTCATCAGAGGAAAATGCCGCCCTCAAGAAGCGCATTGAGGATTTAGAAAGCCTCGTCAGTCAACTGCAAAGCACCCTTGCCACGTTGCAGAGGGAGAAGCCACAGGAGGTTGAACCTCCTGCTCCAACGGCCCAGCCGGCGATACCGACGTTGGGTTCGGAGAAGTTGTTGCCTGACATTAGTTTCATCATTGACAGCGTCGGCAAAGTTGCCTCGCGGCGCAGTGGTGACCCTGACCGCAACCGTTACCTGGTGCGCGAAGCGGAGTTCGCCATGCAGGGCTATCTCTACCCCAACATTCGTGGGGACGTGTTCTTCAACCTGGAGCGGGAGCCGGGGGCGACGGGGTTCAACATTGCCTTGGAAGAGGCATTCGCCAGTTTTCTTAACCTCGGTAAAGGTTTCCAGTTGCAGGCTGGGAAAAAACTGCTGGACTTCGGGCGGTTGAATCGGGTTCACCCTGAGCGATGGCTCACCACTGACCTGCCCCTGCCCAACAAGCACTTCCTGTTCCCCGAAGACCACGGCTTGGCAGGGCAGGGGATTCAGTTAAACTACTTGCTGCCCATCAAAGGTGTGTTCGGTCAGCTGCAATTGGGGTTCTGGCGAGGGGATGAACTTCACGCGCACGAGCACGAGGAGGAGGAAGAGGCTGAACCTGCGGGCTTGGGCATCCATGAGAGAATTTACTCAGGGCGGCTCTCGTTCTCCAAAGGGCTTTCTGGCGGCGATGCGGAGCTGGGCGTGGGGTTTAGCGGTTTGTTCGGTCACTCCGAACCCGTGCGGCGGCGACGTCCGCGCCGCATCGAGCGCGACGACATTCGCCTGCTTGGTATGGACGTGGTGTATCGCCGCTACTACGGCGCTTACAAGCGACTGCTGCTGCAAGGCGAGCTCATGCAGCACCGTCGCTCAGGACCAGAGGGCGACTCGCGGTTGGGTTACTACCTGTTAGGCGCCTACCGCTGGGACCGCTACTGGGACGGCGGCGTGCGTTATGATTCCTCCTCGCTGCCCGCGCCGTTGAGCGGACACGAGACCAAAGTGGTCGCGTTCGTGCGGCGGTTCCTAACGGAGCGGAGTTACCTGCGCTTCCAACTGGAGCGTAGTCGTCCGGCCGGACAAGACCCCTTCACCCTGTTCAGCGTGCAGTTCGTGTGGGGTATCGGACCGCATGCACATTTCTTGGAGTAAGAGCCTATCCGACAACTCTCCTCTCCTTATCAGTAACGCCCAGAACCTCCTGTGGTCCCCCTGGCGAGAGGAAGCAGTGAGGTTTTCGGATGGACTTGGAGTCATTGAGCGGCTGTCAGCGGATCGCGGTAACGGATTGAGCGGATGACTTCGCGATAGGCGGGATATAATTCGCAGGAGTTACGCGGTTGTCCTCACGATCTTTCCCCGCCTCTTGGGGGAGGGGAGAGAAGGTGTCAGCTACCGCGTCACGTTTGATCCGTTTCATCCGCTGCGAGCATCCGCTGACAGTGGAGGGATTTCTATGCAAAGGTATCTCTGTCTGCTTATAGTTTCTCTGCTGTTTTTGAGCGCATCGGGCGCCTGGGTGGCGGGGCGCAAAGTTCGCGTCATCACCACGAACACGACACTGGCGGATTTTGTCAAGCAGGTCGGCGGTGACCGCGTGACGGTGGAATCGCTGGCGAAAGGCACCCAGGATTTGCACTACATCGAGCCGCGTCCGAGTTTGGTGACGAAACTGCGCGATGCCGATATGCTGGTCATTAACGGTTTGGCGTTCGATATCTGGATTTACCCGCTGATAGACTCCGCCCGTAACAGCAAGGTCGTCACGGGCAGTGTGGGGTTTGTGGACGCTTCAATGGGCGTGAAGCCGACCGAGGTGCCTCCAGGCAAAGTGAGCATGGCGCAGGGGGAAGTGCACCCCTTGGGCAATCCGCACTATTTACTGGACCCCGTTCGCGCTAAGCAGGCGGTCAAGAACATCCTCGACGGACTCGTGCGCGTGTCGCCGGCGGACGCCGCCACCTTCCGCGCCAATTACGACAAGTACATCGCCGCGCTTGACCGCAAGATTCAGGAGTGGCAGAAACTGATGTCGCCGCATAAGGGCAAGCCGGTGGTGACGTATCACCGCAGTTGGAACTACTTCCTCGAACGTTGGGGGCTGGACTACTTCGGCACCATCGAACCCAAGCCCGCCATTCCGCCGTCGTCGGGGCATGTGACGCGATTGATGCAGGACATGAAAGCCAGAGGGGTTGAGGTCATCCTCAAAGAGCCTTACTTCCCCAACAAGTTCCCGCAACTCATCGCTCAAGAGACGGGCGCGAAACTGCTCGTCCTGCCCGAATGGGTCGGCGGCAAAGAAGGGCTGGACAGTTACATTCAACTGATGGACTACCTCGTCAAGCAAGTGGCGGATGCTTTGTCTTAACGCGATGGTTAATGGTCAATGGGCGATGAGTCACCCAGCCATTGACCATTGACCATTCACCATTAACCGATTGACCATCCACCATCCTCTCATTACTTTCTCTCACGCCGACCTCGGCTATCGCCGACCGGTGCTGCGCGACGTCAACGTGACAGTGTCCGAAGGCGATTTTCTGGGTATCGTCGGACCGAACGGCTCAGGGAAGACGACGCTGCTGCGCGCCGCTCTGGGCACGCTCCAGCCGCTGTCTGGCACGGTCACGCGCCGCAACGGCATCCGTTTCGGTTACGTTCCGCAGCGGCAGGTCGTTGACGAGATGTTCCCGCTGTCGGTGTTGGATATCGTGCTAATGGGACGGTATCGGCACATCGGGTTGTGCCGCCGCCCCTCCCGCGCCGACCGCGATTATGCTCTCGCGTGTCTGGACAACGTGGGCATTGCTGACCTGGCGCAGCGCGCCTATCAGGAACTGTCGGGGGGGCAGAAACAGCGCGCTCTCCTCGCTCGTGCGCTGGCAGCGCAACCAACGGTGCTGGTGCTGGACGAGCCGACGACGGACATGGACATCCCCAGCGAGCGCAGCATCATGGAGCTGGTCAGCCGCCTCAGCAGCGAGCGGCATCTGACGGTGCTGATTGTCAGCCATCTCCTGCACGTCATTGTCAACTACGCCAACCGCATCGCCTTCGTCGGGGAAGGGCAAGTCATCGTGCAAGACACCGCTGAAGCCATTCGCCCCGAAAACCTCAGTCGGCTTTACGGGATTGAGGTTTTCGTCGGCGAGATCGAAGGAAGGAAGTTTGTCTTATGAAGACAGTTGGCTTATAATATTGGGCTGGCATGATTGGAATCTTCAAAGAAATTCTGACGCAGGACTATCACCGCCGCGCGCTGCTGGCGCTGATACTGGCTTCTGGGATTTGCTCCTATCTGTCCGTATGGGTGGTGCTGCGGCGCTCAGTGTTTCTGGGGGCGGCGCTGGCGGAGATTGCATCGGCGGGCGTGGCGCTGGGTGCGCTCATCGAAGAGTGGATGGGACATCATGCAGAGAACCCCGAGGAATCGCATACACTCATTGGCTGTGCCTTGGCGGCGACGCTGCTGGGCATCCTCATCTTCTCCATCCGCCCGGCGCGGCGGCGCATCCCCGAAGAGGGCACCATCGGTAGCGGCTGGGTCATCGCGGGTGGATTCGGCTTGCTGTTCTTAGACCTCAACACGCAGGGCGAGGCGCACATCCGCGACATCCTCAAGGGCAACTTGTTAGGTGTCAACTGGCATGACGTTCAACTGATGGTGGTGTTCTTCCTGGCGCTCGCCGTCGTTCATGTCCTTTTTTTCAAAGAGTTCCTGTTCATCTCCTTCGACCCGGAAACGGCTGCCACACAGGGCTACCGCGTGCGGGGATGGGACTTTCTGCTTTACTTCACACTGGGCGTAGCCATCGCCCTGTCCATTCGCTTCGTCGGCACGCTGATTACTTTCTCCTCGCTGGTGCTGCCCGGCGTTACTGCGTTGCTGCTGACGCGCCGCTTAGGGTGGGCGTTCACCCTGTCCGTTGCCCTGGCGATGGTCGCATCGGTCGTGGGCTACTCCTTCCTCGAACGCGCCACCGCCGCGACAGTGCCCGTTTGTTCTACCGTCCTGCTGCTGCTCGCCCTCGTGCTCCGCGCCCTGCGCCGATGAGTCCCTCGACTGAGAGCCCCTCCAAGACCAACCCCTAAAATAGAGGTCCGCCGTCCCGAAGTCTGGCGACTCCGGCTACGCAACCCGCCGGGGCAGGTAGCCGGAGTCGCCAGACTTCGGAGCGGGCAGCCCGCATTGTTATCAGAAATCGTGCAACGATTGTCTTGGTCTTGCCCTCTGGGTTCTCACCGGTGCGTTGCGCAGCCCCAGGAGCGAAGGGAAATTGACGCCGCCCCGCAGAGTCGTTATAATGCGAGCGAGAGGATAACTATCTGGACTTTTGCGTTGCGCCCTCGTCGCCGCGCAACCTTTATGGTTGCCCTCATTCGCAGGCGTCAAGCCTGCGGCAACGGCTGCGGCGGAGAGGCGCAAAGGGCAAACGACCAGTTGATAACCATGAGGATTACCGACGTTCGCGCCCTGTGGCTATCCGCGCCGCTGGAGCAGCCTATTGGAGGCAGTTCACGCAAGAAAACCTGGTTCAACCGCCAAGCCGTACTGGTCGAAGTCCACACCGACGAGGACCTGGTCGGCATCGGCGAGGTGTTTACGACGGTTCCTGAAGTTGCCCTTGTCGCCGTCAGCAAGTTCTACCAGCCGCTGCTGCTCGGCGAGAACCCGCTGGACATCGAACGTCTCTGGGAGAAGATGTATTTCGGCGCGGGTTACTCCGGCGTCAAAGGCGTGATGATTGAGGCGTTGAGCGGGATTGACATCGCCCTCTGGGACCTGCGCGGCAAGGTCGAAAACAGACCCGTCTGGCAACTACTTCCCTCGTCCTCTCGCCCCCTCTCCCCTGCCCCCCTTCCCGCGTATGCGGCGGGGGGTTTCTGGGCGCCCCTTGCAGACACCCTCGCTGAAATCACGGGCTACGTCGCGCACGGCTTCGCGAGCGTCAAGATGAAAGTCGGCTTGGGCATCGAAGAGGATGGACAGCGTATCGCCGCCGTGCGCCAAACGATTGGAAACGACGTGAAGTTGATGATAGACGCCAACTGTGGCTACACCGCCGACCAAGCCATCGCATTAGGCAAGCGCGTGGAGGAACACAACGTTTACTGGTTTGAGGAACCGGTCCTCGTCGAGGACTGGGACGGCTACAAAAAAGTGCGCGAGAGCCTGAGCATGAAAATCGCGGGTGGCGAGGGGGAATACACGCGTTGGGGATTTCGCGAGCTCATCGGGCGTGGCTGTGTGGACATCGCGCAGCCCGACGTGATGCGCTGCGGCGGGTTGACGGAGAGCGTCAAAATCGCGCAGATAGCCGCGCAGCACAACGTCGCCTACGCCCCGCACGTTTTCTGTTCCATCGTCGGACTGGCAGCCAGTCTGCACCTCGCTGCTGTCGCGCCGTCGTTTGAAATCTTCGAGTTCGACATGACGCCCAACCCGCTGCGGACACATTTGGCGAAAACGCCTATCGAGGTCAAGGACAGCCGTGTGTCAGTCCCCAACGGCGCAGGATTAGGGATTGAGTTGGACGACGACGCATTGGCAAGATACATGGTGGTGAGAGCGTGATGCCTTTGACAGCCACACAACTCAACGACCTGCCGCACACGTTAGCAGCGATTTGTGAGAAACTCCGCGCCGCCGACCCGGACATCGTTGCCATCGTGCAGTTCGGCTCCTCGGTTTACGCGCCCGACTTGGCGTGCGACGTGGATTTGCTGGTCATCACGCAGCGGCGCAAGGACCCCAGTGTTTACTGGGATGCCACAATGGATGCGCCCTGCTGGGTGGACGTGATTCCCGTCGAGACCAGTCGGGGGAAGATGACGCCGCATTTAGCGTTGGGGGTGCGCACGGTGTCGCGGCTGCTGTGGGGCGACCGCGAGGCGGTGGAAAGGATGGTGACAGAGGTGGCTGTGCCGACGTTTGATGAAGCCCGTGAGGTCTTGACGGTTGGTGAGGGCATGATGCAGATGGCAGCGGCAGAGACCCGCCAGACAGCGCGTGAGGCATACCGCCGCAATGCCTTCAACACGCTTTTCGACGCAGCGCGGTTAGCCGCGATGTGTTTTCTGGACACGGAAGAAAGCCGCTGGGGCGAGTTGCGCCGTCAACTGCCCGCGCCGTTCGCCGAACGGTTTCGGGCGATCATTGACGAACTGCACGTAGCGATTTGGTATCACCGTGACTTACCCTTAGTGGACGTTGAAGAAGAGTATCAAGCATGGCGCGAGCGGGTGGAGCAGTTCATCAATGATTTGGAGAAGGCGGCTTCGGGCGCGTGAAGGCTGGGGGAGGCAACCGATGTGGGAGAGAAGGGAACGTTGTAACGTGTCGGAGTGGGAACGTTACGACGTTCCACGACAGGACCGATGCCTTTGACCGCGACACAGTTGAGCGACTTGCCGCGCACGCTGGAAGGGTTATGTGAGAGACTGCGAGCCTCCGACCCGGACATCGTTGCCATCGTGCAGTTCGGCTCCTCGGTTTACGCGCCCGACTTGGCGTGCGACGTGGACTTGCTGGTCATCACGCAGCGGCGCAAGGACTACGGTGTTTATCTCGACGCGACATTAGGTGCGCCGTGCCATGTGGACGTGGTTCCGATCGAGACCAGTCGAGGGAAGATGGAGCCGCATTTAGCGTTGGGGGTGCGCACGGTGTCGCGGCTGCTGTGGGGCGACCGCGAGGCGGTGGAAAGGATGGTGACGGGGGTGCCCGTGCCGACGTTTAATGAAGCGCGAAGACTGCTTGAGAACGGAGCGGTGTATATGCAGAACGCCCACGCTGAGACGGATCGCGTCCGACGAGAGGGTCACTATCGCACCGCATTTAACACCCTTTTTGACGCGGCGCGACTCGCCGCCATGTGTTATTTGGACACGGAAGAGACGCGCTGGGGCGAATTGCGCCGCCAACTGCCCGCGCCGTTCGATGAACGGTTTCGTGACATCATTAACGCCTTGCACGGTGACATTTTCTACGGGGGTGTATTGCCCCTATTGGACATAGATACCGAGTTCCAGATTTGGCGCGACCGCGTGCTGCAGTTTATCAACGATTTGGAGACGGCGGCTTGACACGATGAATTTGGAGTCTATCCGAAAACCGCATCATCGTCGTTTTTGAGGCTCGAGAACGAAGACGACGAGGAGGACGACGACGATTGTCGAGGGGGACAATGGCACAAGCGCGATTGATCCTCGAAGAACTCAAAAAGTGCCACGTGACGCACGTTCTCAGCGTGCCCGATAACATGTCGCGGGCGTTGTTGAGCGCGCTGTGGGCGGACGGAGAGATTGAGGTGATCCTCGTCACCCGCGAGGGGGAGGCATTCGCAGTGGCGGCGGGGTTATGGGTGGGAGGCAAGACCCCCGTGGTGTTGATTCAGAACACGGGTTTCCTCGAAACGGGCGACGCGGTGCGTGGGACAGGGACGCGGATGCGTGTGCCGCTGCTGTGCCTCATCACCTATCGCGGCTACGCGAAGTGGGCTGCCAGCGGTCTGGAGGCGACACCCGAAACGCTGAACGCTGAACTCCTCAGCAACATGGCGTATGACTCCACGGCGATTCTCGTTGAACCGACCTTGAGAGCGTGGGGCATCCCCTACGACTTCCTGCACGACGACACCGATGTGCCTAAAATCTCCGCAGCCTTCCGTAAAGCGCAGGAATTGGAACAGCCCGTGGCGTTATTGATGACGAAGGACACAACATAGGGACGAATACTTATGCTCACGAAACATCAGTTTCTCGCTACTCTCGCGCGCTGGCGCAACGATGCGGTCGTGATCACCACGATGGGAACGGTCGTGCCGTGGGCGCGGTTCTCGCAAACGCCGCTGGACTTTGCCTCTTGCGACAGCGCGATGGGACACGCGGCGGATTTTGCGCTGGGTATCGCGCTCGCCCAGCCGCAGCGGAAGGTGATATGTCTCAACGGTGACGGCTCGATGCTGATGACGTTAGGCACTCTCGTCACCATTGTTCAGACGGGTGCAAAGAACCTGATTCTGTGCGTTATCGAAAACAGCACCTACGAAGTCACAGGCAACCAGCCCATTCCCGGCGCCGGGGTGGTGGACTTCACGGGAATGGCAAAAGCCGCCGGGTTCCCGCGCACTTACACAATAGACGACGTGGCGACCTGCGAACGCCTGCTGCCTGCGATTCTGAGCGGCGAGGGGCCGGTGTTCGTCACCGTCAAAGTGGCACCCGACGAGGACGCCCCGCCCAGCCGCCGCCCGGATGCTCAGGCGCCTTACTTGCGGATATCTCTGGCGGAGTCGGTGCGTCAGTTGCGGAGGGCATTGGGCAGTGACCAGTGACCCTGACATCAGCGAACGTCGCTCCGAGTGGAACAAGGCGATGATGCGGTTGTTCGTCGTCATCCTCTTGTTCGTCGTCGTTGTGTATTTGAACAGTCGCACACCCCCGGTGATGTCGAGGCAGAGGTTGGTGCTGCTGGCGGGCGTGAGCGGGTGCGTCGCGCTGGGGTTCGTCGCATGGTTGAAATGGGGGAGGTATCATCCCGCGTTCAAGTTTATGACCGCTGCTGCCGATGTCGCCCTCATCAGCCTGCTGGTCCATTCCACAGGCGCGCACAGCAGCTTTTTCTTTCCGCTCTACTTCATCGTGCTGATTTCCAACGGCATCCGTTACGGGGCGGCGATGAGCGTGTTCGTCGCTCTGGCGTTCAACGTGGCTTACGTGCTGGTGCTGACCAGCGCCGCGCCCCTGAGCGCGACGCTCCCGCACGAGGGGGTGAAGATTCTCGCGTTCTATCTGGCGGCGTTTTACGTCGGCTATCTGGCGACGCGTTTTCAGCGCTTGCGGCACGAGGTGGACGGTTACGTGGAAACGATTGCGCAGTTGCGGGAGGAGTTGAAACGTTGTCATACCGAGCGCAACGAAAAATCTCGCTGTGCCGAGGGGGATGCTTCGCTGCGCTCAGAATGACAGAACGGCTATGAACCCTCACCATCCCCAACTCGGCTGGCACAGTGTCATTCTCTGCTGCCTGTTGAGTATCGTCCTGATCGGACTGCTCTACGCCGTCACGGTTTACGCGCGGCACGCGCTGTGGTTTTTGCTTTACCCGCTCCTGATCTGCTTGCTGCTCATCGCGTGGGGCTTGGCGCTGGCTTACGCGCTGCGCCACTTTTGAGGTGGGCGTCGGCTTCGGCGCACCGCGTGAGGTCGTTCAGTCGCTTTTCCAACTCCTTCGTCATTTGCTCCAGCACCGTGTCGTCGGCGTTTGCGGGAACTTCCATCGGCTCACCGACCCAAATCACCCCGCGCGCGAACGGCTGGGGGATTTCAAACCGGTCCCAGCCCGCTAATGCGATGCCGCGTGACATCGCTGTGCTGACGGGGAGCAGCGTCACGCCTGTTTTGTGCGCGAGGTAACACGGGCCGGGCTTAGCCTGATAAATCGGACCCATCGGACCGTCGGCGGCAATGACGGCGCTCGTGCCCTGCTGCAGCACGCGCATCAACTGAACAACGCCCCGCGACTCGCTGCCAAAGCGGGCAGCATCCAAAACCTGATACCCCAACTGCCGCAGGGCAGCGAGCGTGAACTGCCGCAGGAGACGGCTCGCCGTCGCTATCTCGCCTTGCCGCACTTGACTGCAGTAGATGCAGAGGCTCTCGCCCTGAAAGTAAACGACGGGCAGCAGCCCCTTCCCATGCCATACAACCAGCAGCGCGTTCTTGCCCTGCTTCTTCAACTGTCGCAGTCGCTCCATCCCCCGCACGCGCAAGTCCAGCGTGCTTTCGACGATGAGAAACACGTAGATGCCGATGCACGCCAGCGCCCAGCAGAGGGCGCCGCTGAGGCGTTGGGGCAAAGAGGAGAGGAACTTCATTGTTGTCATTTAGGCAATGCCGCCCGCCAAATCCGTCACAATCTTCTGCGCATACCCGCCGTGCGCCACCAACTCCGGTTGATAGGCAAATAGGGCGGGGTTACCGCCGGTGTGGATGAACACGAGGGTGGCGTCTTTGGGGATGACGCCCTGACGGATTTGAGCAATCACGCCCGCCATCGCTTTGGCGGTGTAAACGGGGTCGAGCAGAATCCCTTCCGTCCGCGCCACCAACTCGATGGCGTCCAGTCCGGCTTGGGTGACGATGCCGTAAGATTCGCCGACGTAGGCATGGGTGTTGACGATTTCCTCAGGCGACAGGTGCGTGTCCAAGCCCAAAACCTCTGCGGCTTCGTTAGCAAGTCGCGCGATACCGTGCCGCCGCGCCCCCTCATCGCTGAGGCTGGGAGAAAAGCCTAATACCTTGGCTCCCGTCCCTAACGCTTTCACCCCCAAGGCAACCCCGGCTTGCGTTCCGCTGCCCGAAGCCAGCGCGATGACGTCGGCTTGCAGACCGAGCACGGTCAATTGCTCGTGAATTTCCACCGCGCAGCCGACGTAGGCCACCGCGCCCAACACAGCGGCGCGATGTCCGATGATGTAGGGCTTATGCCCTTTGGCTGTCA
>JANWYM010000729.1 GCA_025055355.1 Abditibacteriales bacterium | reverse complement strand
AAGCCCGATCCCCAAACCTTTAGATTTTGTAGAAGCGAAGGGTTGGAACAGGTATCTCTCCACAAATTCCGGGGACATCCCACAGCCGTTGTCGCTGACGATGATTTTCACGCCTTCTGGGCTGTGGTCAGAGCGCACCACGATGTCCCCCTCACTGCCAACGGCTTCAATAGCGTTGAGGAGCAGGTTGGTCATGACCTTTTGCAGCAACTCCGCGTCCCCGCGTATCTCGGGGACACCGTTGACGCAACTCTCCAGACGAATGGATGGGGCGAGGGAGGCCCGCACCCGTTCCACGCAGTCCTCCACCACCTGACGCAGGTTGACGGGTTGCGCCGAGGCTTGGACGGTCATCTGCCCCAGAGTGCGCGTCTCCGCCAGGCGTTGGATCAGCCCCTGCATTTTGGACACGGTGCTGCGGATGGTGCTTAACGCGTCGCGTTGGAACTCAGGGTTGTGGAAATTGCGCTCGGCGTTCTGCATCAACAGCGAGAGCATGGAGATGCAGTTCTTCACATCGTGCAGCACAAATGAGGTCAATTTGTGAAAGGACTCCATCTCCTTCGCCGTCGCCAGTTCCTCGGCCAGTTGCACGTTGAGCAAGTTGACGGCAATCTGTCGGCTCAAGGTGGTCAGGAGGTCTAAATCTTCGCGGTCATAGCCTTTCTCCACTTGTTTCTTGCCCACCGCGATCAGCCCCAGCGCCGCGTCTTCAACGCGCAGTGGGACGCAGAGGACGGGGACAAAGGCTGAGGGCTGTGGGATGAGCGATGCGACCTCGTCGAACAACGCTGGCACGTTGCGCCAGCCGACCTGCCAACTCAACTCACCGTGGCGCAGCCAGTCGCGCAGGGACGCAGAGAGGCGAGCAGAAGACTTGAACCGCTCCTTGTTCCCCCGAGCATCGCGCGTCATGCAGAGGGCAACGCGGCGCGCGTCCCTGTCGGTCAGAAGCAACGCGACCTTGTCGGCATAGAACACCTCGCCCACAAAATCCACGATCCGTTCGGCGGCGGCTTCCCGTTCTAACACCCCACTGGTGCGCGCGCTGAAGCGCTCCCACTGGGCGCGGTAGTCGTGCTTGTGGGCGTAGAAGTTGCGGTCCACGAACACCCGCAGCCGCCGCCGCACCGCCTCATTCGTCAGCCCCACGCCCAACAAGAACAGCAGGAGGAAGACCCCCGCCGACATGACGAACAAGTTGAGTTGCACATGAGCGACTTGCAGGGCTTTGAACAGCAAACCGATGGCGACAAGGTAGATGCCCGCGCCTAACAGGGTAAAGGAGGTGTAAGCCACCTCGCGTCCTACGTAGATGTCCACATTCAGCAAGCGCTCGCGGATGACCGCGCGCGCCAGCAGCAACACAGCGAGCAAGAAGGCGACGGAACGCGCCGCCAGCAGGGAGGCATCTATGCCCCGAAACAGCAGCGCGACGGTCAGCACGTAGCCTTGAAAAATGAACGCGCCGATCAGCCCCAACAAGGCGTATTTCACGCGGCGCCGCGCGCTATTCTCCGCGCTGCGCCACGTGCCCTCGAAGTTCATCAGGATCGCCAGCGTGCAGCCCAACGCGAAAAGACACAAAATGCGTCCGTAGCGGTTGATGCCGATGTAGGGCGCATTGCGCCCCGCCGTATAATCCTCAAGGATGCCCCAAGTCGGCACGAAGACAATGAGGAATCCGCCCAACCCCATGAGGCACACGGGGACGAGATACCATGCCGCTTGCCGCAAGAGGGCAGAAGCATCACGGCGCCCGATGATGAGGCTCAAAGGAAGCCACACGCTGCTCACCAGCGCGACGCTGGTCATCGTCAGTTCGCACCAGAACGGCAGCCACTCATAGCGCATCAGGGCGATGCACGCCCCTGTCGCGCACTCCATCACCGCTAAGGCCAGTAGCCCCCCGGCTAACAGGCGCGCCGGCCATTGCCTCCACTCGCGCAGGAGGACGAACCCACCAAACGCCCCCGCCACCATCGCGCTTAGCAAGGAAGGGATGCTATACACGACGATCGGGCTTCAGGTTGCGGATTGCGGGTCACGCCAAAACCGCAATCCGCAACCCATCAACGGCTTACCGGCTCGATGGGACGCGCCGGTAGAGGATCTCGACTTGACTGTTGGTGACTGGATCCACTTCAAACATGCCGAACGGCTGAGGCGAGGTGTAAATCGTGCGCCAGAAGCCGCCCCCAAAATTCGGGTAGTTCACAATCGCGGGCGATAGATAGATATAATCCA
>JANWYM010000728.1 GCA_025055355.1 Abditibacteriales bacterium | reverse complement strand
ATCATCGCGTCCTCAGCCTGTTGGAACGTCGGGACGCTGAAACGTTGGAAGGTTCTAACGAGGTTCACTTTTATTTTTTCGTCAACACCAGCGATGCCGAGCAACGCGCCAACCTGCGCCTCGCCACCGTGGGCGCGCCGACGTGGTGGGATGCGGAGACAGGGAACATCACGCCGCTGCACGTCTACTCGGTCATTGAGGACGAGGACGAAAAAACGATGGTGCTGCCGCTGCGGTTTGCGCCGCACGAGTCGAAGTTGATCGTCATTGAGCCTACGGAACGTCCGCATGTGAACACCACAAACGTGGATGTGGAAAGCATTCGCACGGAAGGGAATCAGGTCGTCGTTGAAGGTTGCGTGGACGAGGAGACGACACCGTTTGTGGAGATGCTCTGGAACGGCGAACCTCTGTGGCTGCAGGGGGAGCGCACCCCTCCCCTGCCGTCGCTGGAACTCAGCGACGGTTGGACGGTGGAGCGGGAGGACGACAACGTCCTGGTGCTGCCCGACTGGCAGTTCCGACGGGGGCGGCACGCGCCCAGCCCTCTCGAGCGCGTCAAGTCATTGCTGGGAGGGGACGACTGGGAGCCGTTACCGCCGCGCCAGCCCATCACGCCCCACCCGCGCCCGGAGCCGCTGGAACGGGAGTTGCCACCGACAGTGACGTATCGCACAACGTTTGAAGTGCTGCAAGTTCCGCCGAGCCTTTTTCTCGTGATGGAGCCGATAGACGCGCCGTGCGAAGTTTACGTCAACCGCCAGCGCGTCACGCTGACCTCGGACGACATGGGGCGGTGGCGAGACAAAGGGCTGCCCTACGCCGACGCGCACAACCTGTGCGCCGACATCACGCGCCTCGTCAAGGTGGGCACCAACACCGTCACGTTGATTGCCGACTACTATCACGCTGTCGTGCAGCCCCCCACTCACCTGCGCCGCATCACCTGCGACCTCGTGCCGGAGCGGGCATGGCTGGTGGGCGATTTTCAGGTGGTGAGGTCGTTCGGTGGTTGGGCGGTGACCTCCGCTCCCCAATCGTCCGACGTCAGTCATCCGCACTACGCTGGCACGTTGATTTACCGTCGCATGTTTTCACTGCCGCCCGATTATGTCGGAAAAAAATTGACGTTAGAAATTGCAGGACGCGAACCCCGTGCCGCTCCGAATGTGCTAAAATTAGAGGTCAACGGACAGCCAGTAGGCGTGCGGTGGTGGCTGCCGTTGCGGTTCGACGTAAGTAGCTGGCTGCACGAAGGCGAGAACGCTTTGACACTGCACGTGACCAACACCGCCGCCCCCGCGTTAAGGGGCGAGGAGCAGCCCTCTGGAGTTTTGGGTTCAGTCCGATTAGTAGCGCAGCATCGCGTCGTGCTGCGAGGTCCGACAACCACGTAGCGCAGGCTTCCAGCCTGCATCAACGCGATATGGCACAGCACCACGTTACGTTGAGAGGAGGGGAGGACACATCGTGAAAGTAGCCGTCATTGGCGCCTCGGGCATTGGCAAGCAACACGCGAAATGGTTTCACCTCGAAGGCTGCGAGGTGGTGGCTTACGTAGGACGTACCCCCGACAGCGTGCGGGCGACGGAGGGCGTGCTGAAAGGTCTGTTTGACTTTCGCGGGCGGGGCTACACGGACGTTGAAGAGATGTTGAAGCGAGAGACGCCCGACATCGTTGCTGTCTGCACGCCGCCGGACAAACACGCCGAGCACGCCATCCTCGCGCTGCGACATGGCGCGCACGTCTTTTGTGAGAAGCCGATGGTGTGGGACAAGACCAAAAACATCGCCACGGTGTTAGCGGACGGGCGGGCGATCCTGGATGCCGCCCAAGCCGCCAGGCGTTTTGTCGGCGTGAACACGCAGTATGTGGCAGTCCTGCCGGACTTCGAGAAGTTCAAGCAAGAAATCACCGGCACGCCGACCAGCGGCACACCTCGTTCGTTCTATTTTGAGATGGAATCCAAAGGCGCAGGCGGGCAGCGCGAATACGATGACATCTGGCTGGACATGGGACCGCACCCGTTGAGTCTGCTCATGGCATGGCTGCCAGGCGGACGTTTGCAGGAAGACGGCGCGCGCTGTGAGATTGCCCGCAAAGAAACCCGCGTCACGTTCAACTACCTGAGCGCGTCGGGCGAGCCGTGCGCGGTGAGGATTATCTGCCGCAACATTGCCGAAGGAACACCGATACGCCGCTTTGGAATTGATGGTTTTATTGTGGATTACTCGGGGCATAACAACGCC
>JANWYM010000727.1 GCA_025055355.1 Abditibacteriales bacterium | reverse complement strand
CATGTATCGCCCGACTTTTCCCGACAAGCCTCACATTCCCCTCTGGATTTCCATCGCTTTCCTCATGGGCTGGGCGGCGTCCTACGGCGCGGGGCGCATGGGGATGTGGCTGGCGGTGCGCGGCAACCTGCGCGTGGCGGCGGCGGCGCTGAAGAGTTTCAAGGGCGCGCTGGAAGTGGCGTTCCAGGCGGGCACGGTCGCGGGGATGTTCACCGTCGGGTTCGGGCTGTTAGGCGCGACGATTATCTTCCTCGTTCTGAGAGAGGACGCCATGAAAGTCCTCGTTGGCTTTGGTTTTGGAGGGACACTGGCGGCGTTGTTCATGCGCGTTGGGGGGGGCATCTACACGAAGGCGGCGGACGTGGGCGCGGACCTCGTGGGCAAGGTCGAAGCCGGTATCCCTGAAGACGACCCGCGCAACCCTGCCGTCGTCGCCGACAACGTAGGGGACAACGTGGGCGACTGCGCGGGCATGGCAGCGGATGTATTTGAGTCCTACGAGGTCACGTTAGTCGCCGCCATCATCTTAGCAGCGGCGTGCGGGCTGGACAAAACGCTCACCCAAGAATACGGCGCGAACTTCGCCATGAGTTTGGTCATCTTCGCCCTGCTGGCGCGCGCGGTGGGCGTGTTCTCCTCCATCCTCGGCACTCTCTCCGTGCGGGGCGGCGAGGACATCGGCGACCCCATGAAGCCCATCGCGCGCGGTTACATTGTGGCGGCGGTAACATCCATCATCGGGGTGGGCATCGTCAACTACTTCCTGGTCCGTCCGCATGGCAACCCCGACTGGCGTTACACCATTGCCGCCTCCATCGGCATCCTGCTGGCGGTGGTGACGATGTGGCTGACCAACTATTTCACCCACCCCGACAAAAAGCCCGTCACCGAAACGTCGCTCTCGACCAAAACTGGTCCAGCGACGATGTTGATTCAGGGGATGTCGGAAGGGCTGGAAAGCACCGTCTGGGCGATTGTTACCATCGGCATCACCATCGTCGCCTCGATGGCAATCTTTCCCGAAAGCACGGCGCTCGCGTCATTTGGCATCGCACTGGCAGGCTTGGGGCTGTTGACGACAACGGGCTTCGTGCTGGCGATGGACACCTTCGGTCCCATCACTGACAACGCCAACGGCATCTTCGAAATGTCGGGCGCGCTGCACCACGCCCGCCCCGAAGCGCACCGCACGGTCACGTGGCTGGACGCCATCGGCAACACGACGAAGGCGCTGACCAAAGGCTTGGCGATTGCCACTGCTGTGCTGGCTGCTGTCGCCCTGTTCAGTTCGTTCATCGGCGAGGCGGGGCTGCACGCTACGGTTGAGGACGGCGTCTCCTCCGAGGAGTTAGCGAATCACGGCATTCAAGTCAACTTGCCGCAGGTGTTCGTGGGCTTCCTCATCGGCGCGGCGGTGCCGTTTCTGTTCTCGGCGTTCGCGCTCAAAGCCGTCGGGCGGTCGGCGTTCTTCGTCGTCGAAGAGGTCAGGCGGCAGTGGCGCACCATTCCCGGCTTGATGGAGGGCAAAGCCGATCCCGACTACGGGCGCTGCGTGGATATCGTGACTGCCGCCGCGCAAAAAGAGCTGCTCGGACCGGGCATCTTAGCCATTTGCGCCCCCGCTGTCGTGGGCTTCGGCTTGGGCGCGCCAGCGTTGGGCGGCTATCTGGCAGGCGCGATTGCCTCTGGGCAGTTGCTCGCTGTGTTCATGGCGAACACCGGGGCGACGTGGGACAACGCCAAGAAGAAAATCGAGGACGGGTTTTTGGGGGGTAAGGGCAGCGACCAGCACAAAGCCGCCGTCATCGGCGACACCGTCGGCGACCCGTTCAAAGACACGGCGGGGCCTGCGCTCAACCCGCTCATCAAGTCCATGAACCTCGTCGCCATTCTCCTTGTGCCAGTGATTCTTGCCCTGCGCGACAACACCGCCGTGCGCAGCGCCATTGTGGTCGTTGCCCTGGCGGCTTTAGGCGTCGCCGTCGCCTTAAGCAAGCGCGGCTCGCTGATGGAAGCGGAAGGAAAGTAACAACGTGATACACAAATGTATAATGCGTAATGCGTGATACAGGTATGTGAGAGGGTTTCACGCATTACGCATTACTTTTTCCACTCCCTGATACCACTTTCCATCCCCCGCCCGCGCCGTCCACTGATACGTCCCGCAGAACCCGCGCCACGCAAATCGCCCGTCAGCATCGGTCACACCGCTGGCTCGCGTGCGCCACGCGCTCTGAAACAGTTTGCGCG
>JANWYM010000726.1 GCA_025055355.1 Abditibacteriales bacterium | reverse complement strand
CGCCGACAGCGGGAACCGTTCGTCCGAATCCTGAATATACTGCTGAAACGCCATATACAGTTGCTTGAGGTTGTTCTGACAATTGGTGCGCCGCGCATTCTCTCGCGTTCTGGCATATACGGGGATGAGAATGCCGGCTAAGATCGCGATAATCGCAATGACGACTAACAACTCAATCAAAGTAAAGCCTCGACGTTCAATCATTCAATTCCTCCCCTTTCCAAGTCTGTGATGCGCCCACACCGTTGACTCCGCCCAAGGGAGAACCACGCCTGACGCACCAATCACTCTCCTTGGCGGGTCTTCTCCTGAGCCGTCCGATGTCGCTGTGACATCGCGGACAGGCTCAAAGCATTCGCCCTCATTATACACTGTTTTTCGGCGTTTGGTCAAGGGCAGGCAAGTTTTTTTTTCGCGCCGACGCGGGTTATCCTGAGAGCATCCCCGCGAACCGCTCCCGCACGATCAACTTCTCTTCCTCGGTCCCGAAGTCCAGCATCAGCGGTCCGCCGTAGCCCTTCTCGCGCAACTTCGCCAACACGGCGGCAAAGTCAATGTTCCCCTCGCCAGGGACGAGATGCACCTCCCGGTCACCACGGTTGTCGTTGAGCCGCACCTGCCCGATGCCGTCTACGCCGAAGGCGTCCAAAAATCCCGCCCAGCCTTCCGGCACAAGGTGAGCGTGCGCGACGTTAAACGACCAGCGCAGGAGGGGCGATGCCACCGCCGCAAAGAACCGCGCCGTCTCTGCCACGGTGCTGGGGATGTAGTGAACCTCAGCGTCGTCGGGTTCTTTGTTGTGGTTCTCCAAGAAGATGAACACACCGTAGTCCTCGCCCCAGCCGACAACGCGCTTGAGCCGTTCCAGCGACGCCACCCAGCGCTGCTCCGCATCGCTCGTGAAGTGATACCCCCCATGCGTGATGACCCACACCGCGCCCAACGTCGCCGCTAACTTGATGTTGATGTTCATGTAGGCATCCACGGCGTCGCTCATCAGCGGCACGTATTCAGCGTTGTTCACGGCGGAGTTGGTGTGAATGCCCAGTTGAATGCCATGCGTCTCGCAAAACTCCCGAATCGCCTGCACGCGCCCCTTATCGAACGACTGCACGTTGTTGGGCGGCAGGTCGGCTTGAAAGTCCACGAACCCAAACCCGTGCCGCGCCGCCCACAGCAACGAGTCCTCCAATGGCACGTCCCGCCGAGCATTGAACCCAAACCGCGAAACCATCTCTCTCCCTTTCAGATGCCTTGTCAGCCCTCTCTAAAGCTTCGCCGTCATCTCGCGCAATCGCCCTGTCACGATGACGAGGAGTTTGACCAGCCCATACAGCAGCGGCGAAATTTTACCCCGATAATGCTTCTCGTAAAACCGCAGGAGTGACTGGTGCGACTCCCGAATCATCTGCGGCTTCACCTGCCGCGTGCTGGCGCCGCCGTGATGAATCACCTGCGCGTCGGGCGTGAAGTAAATCTTCCATCCCGCCTGCTTGATGCGATAACACAAGTCCACGTCATTGAAAAAAATCGGAAACGCCTCGTCCATCCCGCCGACTTGCTCAACGACTTCCCGCCGCAGCAGCAGCGACGACGCCATCGGCTGCTCCACCTCCCGCACGTCGTTGTAGTCCCACCACGTCATGCGATACTTCCCAAACCACCGATGTCGCGGGAACAGGCGGCTCAGCCCGAGGGCTTCAATGATAATCACATCGGGCGTGGGAAAGGTGCGGCAGGAATGCTGGTGCGCGGTGCGTGCCCTGTGGTCAGTAGCCAGTGGGCTGTAGCCTGGGGTCTCTAAAGGAGGGTTGAGCAACTTGCAGCCCAGCGCGCCACAGTCGGGGTGTGCTTGCATAAACCGCAGCAGTGTCCCCACCGTATTCGGCAGCACCTCCGTGTCGGGGTTCAGCAACCATAACCACTCCCCCTGCGCTCTTTCGAGCCCCTGATTGTTCCCTCTCGCATACCCAACGTTTTCAGCGTTGACGATCAGCCGCACCTCCGGGAACTCTGCCGCCACCATCGCCGCGCTGCCGTCGGTGGAGGCGTTGTCCACGACGATGACCTCATGCGCCACTGCCGCACACGCGGCGCGTAAAGAGCGCAAACAGGCGCGCAGCAGGTCGCAGGTGTTCCAGTTGACGATGATGATGGAAAGCAACGATCTTTTGACAGCACGAGCGGGATGGAGAGGGTGTTTCGGGGAGTTACGAACTTGTTTGGAAGTTGCTTCCTCAACGAGTTGAGG
>JANWYM010000725.1 GCA_025055355.1 Abditibacteriales bacterium | reverse complement strand
AGGAGGTGTTGCAACGCGCCGCCGACCGTCCACCAGCCCTCGTGCGCCGTGACCTGTTCACCGTGCCGCAGCGCATGAAAGCGATTGAGGAACGCTTGCGCCGCTGTCCTGAGGGTCTGACCTTCTGGCAACTGTGCGATGACTGCGAGGTCAAACTTGAAGTCATTGTGACGTTCCTCGCCGTGCTGGAACTCGTCCGCCGCGCGCGAGCGGTGGTGTGGCAGGAGGAGGTTTTCGGGGAGATGCGCGTGTGCCGTGCCCAGCCGAGTTCACGGGTTCATGAGGTTCATGAGCCCCTGAACCCATGAACCTCATGGACTCTTGAACCCTTTGAGTTATGTCCACCGATAACTTGAGCGACCTCATCGAAGCCCTGCTGTTCGCGTCCGCAGAGCCGCTGACGGCGAAGCGGATGGCTGACATCGCGCAGGTGAAGGAACGCGAGATGGAGGAGGCGCTGCACCTGCTGATGGAAGAGCGTGACCGCGTCGGCGGTCTGCGCATCATCCCTGTCGCGGGCGGTTATCGGATGGTGACGAAGCCGCAGTTTGCCGCGCACGTAGCCAAGTTGCGTCCGCAGCCGCGCGCGCGGCTGTCGCGGGCGGCGCTGGAAACGTTGACGATTGTGGCGTATCGTCAGCCCATCACGCGGGCGGAGATTGATTTTCTGCGCGGTGTGGATTCCTCGGGCGCGCTGGAGACGCTGCTGGAGCGCAACCTGATCGAAGTCGTTGGACAGAAGGAAACAGCGGGACGCCCGCGATTGTATGGCACGACGCAGCAGTTCTTGGACCAATTCGCCTTGCGCAGTCTGGACGACCTGCCTCCCCTTAAGGAGGTCGCGCCCGAGCAGGTGCCGCGCGCGCTGTTTGAGCGGCAACGTGAGGTCATAGCGCCAGACCCCCAAGAGCCGTTGCAACAATCGGAAGAGAGACATGAGCAGAACGGATAAAGTTTGCTGGTTGTTCCTGGTCGTCGCGCTCTGGTTTCCGCCGCTGCCGGCGGAAGCCAAACAACATCGCGCGTCTCCGACCGCCCGACGCGCTCACCCAGCGCGCGTCGCGTCCCGTTCCCGGCCCCGTCCATCGTTGTTGATTCCCCCTCTCTCGGAAGTTTCCGCCAAAGCCGCGGTGTTGATGGACGCCGAATCGGGGCAGGTCCTCTTCGCGCGCAACGCCGATACGCCGATGTATCCGGCGAGTTGCACGAAAATTATGACCGCCCTGCTTGCGTTGGAGCGCGGCAAGTTGGACGACAAGGTAAAAGCCAGCCGCCGGGCGAGCGAGGCTGAACCCAGCCATATCGCCCTCCAACCGGGCGAGACGCTGACGCTCAGGCAACTGCTTTACGCGCTCATACTCAAGTCCGCCAACGATGCCGCTGTGGCTATCGCGGAGCATATCGGCGGCTCGGTCGAGGGGTTTGCGGATTTGATGAACCAACGGGCGCGGGAACTCGGCTGCACGAACACCCATTTCGTGACGCCCAGTGGTTTACACGACAAGCGGCATTACACGACGGCGCGCGACCTCGCGTTGATGGCGCGGGCGGCGTTGCAACGCGAGGATTTCCGCCACATCATCACGATGCGCGTGGTGCAGATGCCGCGGGCGGGCAAGCCGTGGCGGCGCGTCGTTTACAACAAGAACAGATTCCTGTCGCTGTTTGAGGGCGCGGACGGGGTCAAGACGGGGTTCACGACCCCAGCAGGGCGGTGTTTTGTCGGCTCAGCGACGCGCCACGGCTGGCAACTCATCGCTGTCGTGCTGCGCTGCGACAACATCTACCAGGACGCGGCGGGGTTGCTCACCTATGGCTTCAAGAACTTTCAGCGGGTGCCCCTCGTCGAAAGGAACGAACCTGTCTCCCGCGTCAAAGTTGTCAACGGCACGGCAGCGACATGCCGGGTCGTCACGGCGCGTGATGTCACGATTCCCTACCCTAAACATCGCACGCCGCTGGTCAAACGCCATATTACGCGGAGGGTGCTGAAGGCGCCCGTCAAAAAGGGAAGGGAAGCGGGAGCACTTACGGTGTTGGTGGACGGCAAAATTGTCGGGCAGGTCCCGTTGGTCACAGCAGAGTCGGTCGCGCTCAAGCCGCCGCCCCCTCCTTTGGCGTGGGGGAAGTGGGGCATTTGGGGGGCACTGGGTTTACTGATTGTGGGAGGATATGGAGCGGTTGCAAAAAGTCATCGCGAACGCTGGCGTCGCCTCGCGGCGCGGCGCGGAGCGGCTGATTGAACAAGGGCGTGTG
>JANWYM010000724.1 GCA_025055355.1 Abditibacteriales bacterium | reverse complement strand
GAGGACACCCAACAATCCCAATCCGTAGGGCTGAAGCCAATACCAATGAACGAACCAGTTGCGTTCCAGTTGCTCTTTGGTGATTTGGTCAGCGACGAACTTGAACCAATTGCTGTAGCCCTGCGCGTTGACGATGGACTGCATGGAGAGCGAGCCGGCGAGAATAACCGGGCCGAGGACCGTAATGACGCCGGGGACCTCGTAACTGACCAACTGCGCCGCCGAGCGCAGCGCGCCCAGCAGGGCATATTTGTTGTCCGACGCCCAGCCCGCCATGAGAATGCCCACGACCGTGATAGAAGTGATGGCGACGACGTAGAGGATGCCAATGTTTAGGTCGCGGGCGATGAAGTTGTTGCCGATACCCGAAGGGTCATAGCCTCCGCCCCACGGTAGGACGATGTAAACAAGGAAGGCGGGAATGAACACCAGCATCGGGGCGATGGTGAAAATCCAGCGGTCGGCTTTGGCGGGAATCACGTCCTCTTTGACCATCAGTTTGATGGCATCGGCGACGGTCTGCGCCGCGCCGTGAAAGCCCACGCGCCGTGGTCCGAGCCGGAACTGCACGAACGCGATGACCTTGCGCAAGGCGAGAACGATGAACAGAACCGAGAGGAGGATGAAGTGCAGCAGGATGAGCGCCGCCAACAGCGCGACCAGAAAGTTGACTGCTTCTTCCGACTCCAAGCCGACCAAACGCAGCAGCCAACGGGAGTAGTCCGTCAGAGTAGGGCTGATGCCGAGCAACCGGGGGATGATGACAAAAAGAAGGAGAACAACGCCGAACAAGCCGGCGGCGACGGCAAGCAGTTTGCGCACCTGCCACCTGTAATCCTCCGGCGAGAAGCCGGGGCGGATCTGCCGAATTGTCCGCAGCGGTTGAGAAGTCATGACAGTTGAGCCGGTTGAGCCGGTTGAGCCGGTTGATGTTCGGTTGAGTCGGTTGAATCAGTTATGCCCGTTCCGCCTGTCCCCACAACTGGCTCAACTGGCTCAACCGGCTCAACCGGCTCAACCACAAACCATGGGCTGTTATCCGTCCACCTCGCCCATCACGATGTCAATGCTGCCTAAGATGACGACGACATCCGCCACCTTCCAGTCGCGGACTAACTCGGGGAAGATGGAAAGGTTGACGAACGAGGGGCGGCGGATTTTCATGCGATACGGTTTATCCGAGCCGTCGCTGACCATGTAAAGCCCCAACTCCCCGCGCGGCGTTTCGACGGAGTGATACACCTCGCCCGCTTTGGGGCGGATGATTTTGGGGACCTTCGCCATTACGTCGCCTTCGGGGATTTTATCCAAACACTGACGGATGATTTTGAGCGACTCATCAATCTCGCGGCGGCGGACGCAGTAGCGGTCGTAGGCATCCCCCCGCGTGCCTACGGGCACGTCGAACTCCACCTCGCTGTAAAGGGCGTAAGGATACTCCTTGCGGACGTCCCATTTAACGCCACTGCCGCGCAGCATGGGACCGCTCAAGCCCCATTCGATTGCTTGCTCGGGAGTGATGACGCCGATGTTGCGGGTGCGGACGACGAAGATCTGATTGCCGGTAAGGAGGTCGTCTAACTCCTCCAACTTCGGCGGCAGGTAGTCACAGAAGTCGCGCACCTGCTCCAGCCATCCGTCGGGCGCGTCACAAGCGACACCGCCGATGCGCATGTAGCTGTAAGTCAGCCGCGCCCCGCAAATCGCCTCAAACAGGTCGAGGATGCGCTCGCGGTCGCGGAAGCAATACATGAAGGGCGTGTTCGCACCCACGTCCAAACCGAACGTACCGATGAACACGAGATGGCTGGCGATGCGGTTGAGTTCGCAGACGATCATGCGCAGGTAATGCGCGCGCGGGGGGACCTCCAAGTCCATCAACTTCTCTACCGTCTCCGCGTAGACCAGGTTGTTGCCCATGGCGTCGAGGTAATCCCAGCGGTCGGTCAACGGCAGATAGTTGACATAGGTGCGCAGTTCCGCCATCTTCTCGAAGGAGCGATGCAGGTAGCCCAAATCCGGGTCGGCGGCGCGAATCCACTCGCCGTCCACCGTCAGCATCACCCGCAGCACCCCGTGCGTGCTGGGATGCTGGGGACCCATGTTCATCAGCAGTTCTTCTGTTTTCGTTGGCATTTCCTTAGCATGTTGCGTAGTGCGTGCTCCGCGTTGACCAACATGCACTACGCGCCGCGCTCCGATGTCTCAAGCCCTCTGACCTTGACACGCATCCAGCCCTCGGTCTCCATGCGTGAAGA
>JANWYM010000723.1 GCA_025055355.1 Abditibacteriales bacterium | reverse complement strand
CGGATTGGACGCTGACGCCATCCGCTTAATCCGTTACCGCAATCCGTTGACAGTGACCCATTGACGCATTGACTCCTCATGTCCCAACTCAACTTTTGCGTTTCGCTCTATCTGACAGTAGGGTAAGCAATCCTTTTCCGCCTCAAGGCTATCGCTAAACGTCGTGAGCGCCTCGATTGCTGCACCCCGACGGGGTCCGCTGCCCCGGCGGACGCAGCGATAAGTGAAACGCAAAGGTATTGTATTTCTTCTCAAGAGGTGCTATAATCGTGTCGCTTTAAGCAGCCTGTCTCAAAACGTGGGTTGTTAAGAAAGGGGGGTGATGCCAGCCAGCGAACCTTGTCCTACGGAGGTCAGGCTTTGCATCCTTGAACGGAGAAAGGAGGGTTCAGACATGGTGAGTTCAACATCACTTCCACGCCTCGGCGTAAAAAGCGATTTTTTAGCGGATCTACGGCACAGGTTGACCTACAAACTGCAGGAGGCGCAGTTTGACCTGTTGGGGTTAGTGATTAAGGAGGCATTGAGCCTCAAGCGCCAAGTGTCTAAGGACGACCTCATCCGTCTGCTGAAAGTGTTCCAGTGGGCGGCGAAGACCAAACATCACAAGGAGCAACTCCAGCAGGCGATTGACCTCTGGCGGAGCGACCATCCGTCGCTGCAACTGGTGCTGAAACTGTTTAACGAGGTGCATCCCAACTACCGCGAGAAGTTCATCGTCAACCTCGCCATCAACGCCACGTGGCGCGGCGAACTCAAGCGGCGCGAGTTCAAGCGCACCGAGGGGATGAGACCGCCGTTCCTCGCCGTGATTTCTCCCACCAACCGCTGCAACCTCAAGTGCACCGGCTGTTACAGCGGCTTGTTCCCCCGCAACATCCCTGACCCGATGTCGTTTGAGGAGTGGGACCACATCATCCGGGATTGCAAGGACATGGGCATCCACTTCTTTACGATTTCGGGCGGGGAGCCGTTCGTGCGCCGTGACCTGCTCGATATGTTTGAGAGGCACAACGATTGTATCTTTCAGGTCTACACCAACAGCACGAAAATCACTGACAAACACATCGAGCGGTTCACGCAACTGGGCAACGTCGCGCCCGCCATCAGCGTAGAGGGGTTCGAGGAACACACTGACGCCCGACGCGGCAAGGGCGTGTGGGCGAAAATCATGGACACCATGGACCGCCTCAAGGCGGCGGGGTGTGTGTTCGGGTTTTCCGCCACCGCCACGCGCTTGAACGCTGATGTCCTCGCCTCCTGGGAGTTCGTGGACCTGTTCATCGAGAAAGGCTGCTTGTTTGGATGGCTGTTCCTTATGACGCCGACGGGTAAGGACGACGACCCGAGGTTCATGCCCACGCCGCGCCAGCGCGACCGTCTGCGGGCGCACGTCATGGAGATTCGGCGCACGCGCCCCATCTTTGTCGCCGACTTCTGGAACGACGGCTGCCTTACCGATGGCTGCCTCGCGGGGGGCAACATCTACTTCCACGTCAACTTCAAGGGCGACGTGGAGCCGTGCGTGTTCATCCACTTCGCCGATAACAACATCTTCCAGTGGCACGCGCAGGGCGGACACTTGAAGGACATTGTGCTGCGCAGCCCGTTCTTCCGCGCGCTCCGCGAGCGCAACCGCCGTGACCCCAACCGCTTGCGCCCGTGCCCCATCATTGACCACAATGAGTATCTTGAAGAAGCCGTGCGACTCACTAACGCCTACCCGACGCACGCGGGCGCGGAGTCCATCATCACTACCCACAAAGAAGCCATCCGTCGCTGGGGCGAAGAATATGGCCGATATGCCGAAATCGCCTGGAACAGCGGTGAATATGACTTCTTCAAGAACTGCTCGCACCTGTGGATGGCGGATGAGGAAGACTGGAACAAAGCCGCTCTCCTCCATCAAGGTGGCTGCCAGTCCTTCAGCACCATTCATCACACCAGCGGCGGCTGCGGCAGCCCCGGGAACGGCAACGGTCACCACGCCTCCAATGATGGACGCAGTGGACTGACCACCCTCCTGCCGCTCGCGAGTATCCTGGAAGGGACAGAGCCTCCCGAGGGGAATGGGTGCGGTTGTAGTAATAACGGGCGCGACAACGGGAGAGGGAACTTCATCCCCCTGGAGATGTTGAGGCTCTAACTTTGTCAAGATGAGGACAAGGAAGATCAGATAAGAGGAGGGGCGCGCGAAAGGAGGAAAGACCCCTTGCCCCGCCCCTCGGCTTTTGAAGCAGCTAAAAGCCTCTCCGAGAA
>JANWYM010000722.1 GCA_025055355.1 Abditibacteriales bacterium | reverse complement strand
CACTCCCCTCCTTCCCAAGGAGGGGTTGGGGGAGGTCCACTCCCCTCCTTCCTAAGGAGGGGTCGGGGGAGGTCCACTCCCCTCCTTCCCAAGGGGGGGTCGGGGGAGGTTCACTCCCCTCCTTAGCTTATGGGTCGCTCGTCTTGCTCCCTCTTCCTCTTCCCGTTATAATGGGGAACACAGATTTGGGCTGGATACAATGATTGTCAGAAGGGACGGAAAAAGGGAGGCGAGGACAAAGGAAAGTTGCAGAGGAAAAGGTGGGAGCGTTCCCACCAAGAGTTACGCCGTTGCCTACACATCATCTTCCCTGACGGTAACTGTGTAACTTTTGCCAACGTTCCAACGTTCTAACGTGCCAACCCAATTACCTTCGAACCTAATGCAGCATAAGCGCGCATCGCGGGATGTGCGGCAGTCCTTGGATCTCATCCTCACGACTGCCCTGCACAATTTGCGCTGGGTGGGGCGCCGTCGCTTTTTCGGATACCTGATTTTTGCTTACGTCGGCGTCATGGGGATAGTTTTGCTGTTTTTGGGTTGGACGCAACCGGTGGCACCTGTTCGTCATCCTCTGCTGGTCTTCGCCCTGGGGCAGGGGTTGTGTGCGTGCCTCATCGCGTTCTTCTGGACGCGCGTCACCATTCGCCGCGACGCCCGTATTGGACGGCTCGCCGAAGTGCTGCTGACGGGATGCGACGCATGGGAGTTAGTTGTCGCTCGCACCTTAGTCGGCTTCGGGATATCGGTGATGCTGCTGCTGACCACCCTGCCCCTGCAATGTCTGGCAGCGTCTATGGACTCTCTCCCCGCAGCACGGCTGGGATGTCTGAACTTGACGCTTATCGCCTTCATTGCCGCCGCTGCTGCGCTGGGGGAGTTTACCGAATCGCAGACGCTGGGCAGTCGCGTCCAAGGAGCGCCCACGCACTTTCCCTCATGGATTGTGCTGGTTTACGTCGCCACGTTGGGCTATCTCCTCTGGATAGTCTTGCGTCCCCTCGTAGGCGTGATGGGGAAAAGCCTCAGCGCATGGCAGGCGGCGCTGATAGGGAACGTGGGCGCCATCCTCAATCCCAAAGCCGCACTGTTGAACGCTGCTACCCCTGGCGAACATCTCTGGCTGGGCAGCATCGCCTTCTACGGCGTCCTCAGCGGGATTGCGTTGCGGTTCGGTGTGAGCGCGCTGCGCAAGCACAGTCAAGCGTTCTGGCAGGACGTGATGCCCGATGAAATCTCTCTGGGCGAACATGCCCCCCGCCGCCGCGAGACGTTCCCCCGCCAGGTATCACCGGAGGTCAAACGCTCCAACCCCGTCTATGCCGTCAGCCAGTTCTACGCCCGCCATCACGCGCCGACAGTAGTGGAGTGGTTGTTCTTCGCCATCTACACCATTCCCGCGACCCTGTATGCCTTCTCCGTCGGCAAACCCATGAACCTGTTTGGAGCGTCCATCGTGCTCGTGGGCATGTTCATCCTCACCCTCATCCCCACCCTCGTCGCTGCCCTCGACATCGCTAAAGAACGCGAGATGAAGACCCTCGAACTGCTGCTGGCGACACCGCTGACCAACCGCGAAATCGTCCTGGCCAAAGCCTCAGCCGCCCTGCGTCCGCTGGCGCCGTTCGCCCTGTATTTCTTTGACTGCGCGCTCATGTTGGCGGCGGGTCAAGTGATTTCCTGGGTAGCGGTGCTGCACGTGCTGGTGGCGATGGTCATTTATCCCTTCACTTGCGTGCTGGTGGGGCTGACGTTCTCCCTGTTGTGCCGCAGTTCAGTGGAGTCCACCACTTGCGCCTTTGCGTTTCTGACGCTGCCCGGCGTGGCGTTCCTCCTCGCCCCGCATATCTCTGCCCAGTATCAAGTGCCGACGTGGGCGCTGCTCTGGAGCCCCTTGCACGCGATGCTCGAAGGGCTGCGCTATGATTCGGAAAAAGGTCTCATCGTTTGGCAACTCTCGTTGGTGGTGCATGTCGTCCTCAGCGGCGTGCTGGTGGCGGTGATGTCGTGGAAGTTACGCCAGTGGGCGCTGAAAACCGTGTAGACGATGGAAGGTCATTGACCCATTGACTAAGAGCCTGTCCGAAAACCTCACTGTTGCCCCCCACACAGGGGACCACAGGAGGTTGGCGGCTTATTTTAACCTCCCCCAACCCCTCCTTGGTAAGGAGGGGAGTCAACCTCCCCTGACTCCTCCTTACCTCAGGAGAGGTCAGGGAAGGTTCTCTCCCCTCCTTCCCAAGGAGGGGTTGGGGGAGGTTGACCCCCTCCTTCCCAAAGAGGGGTCGG
>JANWYM010000721.1 GCA_025055355.1 Abditibacteriales bacterium | reverse complement strand
CTGCAGCAGGGTGGGCAAATCCTTCTGCACCGACAACCGCCCGACGAACAGCAGCCGCACCCGCCCCCGCGCCGCGCCGTTGGGCGAGGGCTGATACCGTGCGGCGTCAATGCCGTTCGGAATCACGGCGAAGTCCATCTGCGGTGCGCTCCGCTGCGCCAAGCGTTTGAGCCCCTCGCTGTTAGCGACGGGTCGCAACGACTCCCGCCAGATTCTGTGGATCAGCGGTCGGGTCAGTCTGTGATATGTGGCTAACTGCTCCGGCAGAAAGCCCGGCACGTCCCCGCCCCGCAGCAGCACGAGGTAGGGCAGCCGCTTGATTTTCTTCAGCCACAACGCCACCGGTCCGCTGGGGATGGTCATGAAGGCAAAGGCAACCTCTGGCTGGAACTCGCGCACGAGGCGCGGCGCGTGATAGCATCCGCTCAGGATGAAGGTCAGCATTTCGGGGGGCGAGCAATGGTCCTGATGCCGCCGCACGACGGGAACGCGATGCACTGTGAAGCCCTCCAGCGTCTCTTTGCGCGCCAAACCGCGAAACCCCGACGTCAGCACCGCCACCTCATGCCCCAAGCGGGCGAGGCTCTGGGCGATGTGATAGGACGCGTTCCCCGCCCCGCCGCCGAGCGGCGGGAACTCGTAGTTGATGATGAGAATCTTCATTGCCGCCTTGTAGGACAAGCGACGACTTGTCCTACTCATGTCTTGGGAAGGACTCCCAACGTCTCCACTTTCTTCGCAATGGCTTCCCCCGCCACCTTGTGCCCCTCCACGTTGGGATGCGCATCACACGGCAGCGCCCACCACGAGCGTCCACTTCGTCCGAAGCGTGCATATACCGGGCGTAAATCAAGTACGCTTAACCCTGCTTCTCGCGCAGCAGCAGCGATTTTCTGATGCAGTTTTACGTATGGATAGGCAGCTACCTCCAACGCGGGCGGCGCGAGAGATGGAAAAATGACGACTAACATCGGCACGCCTCTTTCACGTGTCTTTTCTCCCATCGCGCGCAACGCGGCACGGCACGCGCGCCAGCCCTCAAAATCTTCCGCGTATAGCGGGGCGTATCCGTCAGGGTAGCGCGACTGTATTTGTAACATCCGCACCTGCGCGTTCAGAAAGGAGTAAAGATAACTGTGTCGGTCGAGTGCGCGATGGAAAATCGGCGACAGCGGACGCGTGCGGAAATACCATTCTTCAGGCTCACTGAAGTAGTTCGGACCGCTGGGTAAAGTGTCGTTGAGAGTGAAGTTGAGAATGATGAGGTCAGGGTCAAACGACCAACCAACGCGCTCCAGCAGTTCGGCTTCGTTGACGGTGGTGAAGCCGTTCTTGCCCATGTTGACGACCTCCACGCGATAGCCTTTCTGCCGCAGCGACCGCTCCACCACGTAGGGCCAAATGTCTTGTGTGCGTGGAATTTTATCGCCCCACGTGTAAGAGTCACCCAACGTTACGATGCGGAACACCCCCGACGGCTTGAATTTTTCGAGGTGGAGCGAACGCAGCCGCAGGGCGTTCCCTTTCATCACGACCTCGTCGTAATGCGTCTGCGCCCAGCGCGCCATGCCGGGCGTGTTGCCGCCCGTGCGAGCGACGACCGGCGGAAGGCGGAAAATCATCTCGCCGACGAGTAGCATCACCCCAACGGAGCACGCCATGAGGAGGAGGTTCTCAACGCTTTTGGTCAGTGCCTCACCCGTGCGGCATATCGCCCACAGCGCGAAAAAACCTGTTGCCAACGCGCTGAACGCGATGCCGAGCGCGTTGAGAGAAACTCCAACGCTGAGGATGGCGAGCAAGAGTGCCACGCCCGCCCCAGCCATCTGCGCCGCCGAGGACCGCCCGAACGCCTGCAAACCTTTCCCCTGCGGGTCACGACGCAAAGCCAGCCACAGCAGCCCCCACCCCAACAGGTAAATCAGTCCCGTTGTGATGAAACGCTTCCCCGCTCCTCGAACGAGAAGGGTCGTCAAGGGCACTAACCCCATCAGGCCCCAGAGGACTTGCAGAGCGCGCTCGAACTTCATGTCCAAAGTAGCCCCGACACCGCCGCGGAGCCGACGCAGGGCAACGGGCGATCTTTTTTCGGGAAGTTTTAAAACAGCGTGTAAATGAACGGCGCCACGGGCGACGAACTGGCGAACACAATCAGCGCCCCGAACAGCAGCAGCACCACAATCATCGGAATCATCCACCACAACTTCCGCTTCCACAAAAAGCCGAACAGTTCGCCCACGATGCCTAAACGATTCTTGAGAAAGTTCATCTGTGCCTCCGAACGTTGGCACGTTAGCAC
>JANWYM010000720.1 GCA_025055355.1 Abditibacteriales bacterium | reverse complement strand
ACCTACGATGCGTGGGACGTTGGGCAGTTTGAGCAATATGTCCGCGACCTGATTGTGTTTGGGGCGAACAGCGTGGAGTTGATTCCTGCCCTGAAACCCGACGAGCCAAAAAACGCGCTGATGCCTTTGACGCCGTGGGAGATGACGATCAGGCTATCGGAACTCCTTGACGCTTACGACCTGAACGTTTGGCTGTGGCTGCCCCTCACCGACGGCGATGTGTCCAAGCCCGAGGAGCGGCACCGCGTGCTTGCCGCCCGCGCCGCGCTGTTTCGCTCGCTGAAGCGCATTGACGCCGTGTTCGTTCCGGGCGGTGACCCCGGCGACACCCCGCCGCCAGTCCTGATGCCGTTCCTTGAAGAGATGACAGCACTGCTCCATCAATCCCATCCCCGCGCTGAAATGTGGGTTTCGCATCAGGGGTTTGAAATCGCGGAGCGGGACTGGTTCTATCGTTACCTGAAGACAGAACAACCGCCATGGCTCACGGGAGTCGTCTACGGTCCGTGGACGCGGGACACGCTGGCGCGCACTCGCGCTGAAGTGCCCGCCCGCTACCGCCTCCGCCATTACCCCGACATCACCCATTGCGTGCGCTGTCAGTTCCCCGTGCCGCAATGGGACTATGCCTTTGCCGCCACGTTGGGACGCGAACCCATCAATCCTCGCCCGCGCCAGCAGGCGCACATCCATAATCTGTATGCCCCTTATACCGATGGCTTTCTCACCTACTCCGATGGAGTGAACGACGACGTCAACAAGATGATTTGGAGCGTCAAAGGCTGGGACCCTGACGCCGATGTGCGGCAGGCGCTCATTGAGTATGGGCGATACTTCATCGCGGACGCATTCGGGGAGCGGGTCGCCGACGGCTTGCTGGCGCTGGAAGAGAATTGGCAAGGACCGCTGGCGACCAGCGAGAAGGTGGAGAAAACATTAGTGCAGTGGCAAGCGATGGAGCGACGGGCAACGGACGCCGTGCGGAGCAACTGGCGTTTTCAGCAAGGTCTGTTTCGCGCTTACTACGACGCCTACGTGCGGCGACGCTTGCTCCACGAAACACAACTGGAAACCGCAGCCTACCAGCGGCTGCGCCAAGCCGAGCGCGTCGGCGCGGATGCGGCAGTGAAGGCAGCGCAAGCCGTTCTAGCCCGACCTGGGAGTATAGCCCCTTGTGGGCGTCTTCGACAGCGTATCGAAGAGTTAGGAGCCGCCCTCTACAAAAGCGTGGGGATGCAACTCAGCGTCCCCCTTTACAAAGCCTCCGGCAAGGAGCGGGGCGCGGTGCTGGACTTCCTGGATGAGCCGTTGAACAACCGCGAGTGGCTGACGGCGCGGTTTTGGGACATTTTGGCGATGTCCGATGAGCCAGCCCAACGCGCTGCCATTGCCGAGATTTTACACTGGGAAGACCCCGGAGCGGGAGGATTTTACGACGACCTGGGGAACATGATGAAAGAACCGCATCTCGTACGCGGACGCTGGGAGGATGACCCCGGCTTTATTGAAAGCGCGCAGGATGAGTTCAGTTTCGGGCGGTATCCGTCAGGGCGGCTATCGTGGCGCACGCAAGCGCAAACGCTTTACGAGACACCGCTGCGGATGCGCTACACGGGCTTAGACCCCCAAGCAAACTACGTGCTGCGGGTGGTTTACGCAGGGCGCTTCAACCCCATCATGCGCTTGGTAGCCGATGGACGGTACGAAGTTCACGGTCCCATCGCCGCAGAAGACCCGCCGAAAGTCCGCGCGTTTCCCATCCCCAAACAGGCGACTCAAGACGGGACGTTGGAACTTTTCTGGCATCGCGTCGGGCGAGTGGCGCGGCTGTCAGGTGGCGGAAGTGTGGCTGGTGAAGCGATAGGGGCTTTTTGAATTTCACGCTTTGGGTTTACACGCTACCGGCACGCTGGATTTGGAGGGGCTGCGGCGACGGGCGTTCACGGAGTTTTGAGATGGTTGATGGTTGATGGAAACGGCAAGACCATCAACTGAGAATCGTCCTCGTCCTCGTCGTCGTCCTCGTTCTCGGACGTTAAGCCAAGCGGCATAAACGACCGACGACGAGGACGAGGACGATTTTCTGAGGGGTTGCTCGTTGCGACACATTGACCTGGTCATCCTGCTGATTTACAACGTGGGCGTCGTGGCGTTCGGCTGTTGGTTCGTGCGCCGCAGTCGGTCGAGCGAACATTTCATGGCAGCGGGGCGCTCGCTGCCGGGCTGGGCGGTCGGCTTGTCCATCTTCGGCTCCTACGTCAGCAGCATCAGTTTCTTAGCCAACCCCGGCAAATCCTAC
>JANWYM010000071.1 GCA_025055355.1 Abditibacteriales bacterium | reverse complement strand
TGGACCCCGTGCCTGGCTACAAGTTCACCAGTTGGCAGTCGGGCTACGGTGACTTCCGCTGCCTCCCCGACGTGAAAACGCTGCGCCGCGCCGCGTGGCTGGACAAAACGGCGCTGGTGCTGTGCGACGTGCTCGATGAAGAGCAAGATGTTCCCGTCAGCGTCGCCCCGCGCAACATTCTGAAGAAGCAGATGGACAGAGCGCGTGCGATGGGCTATCTGCCTATGGGCGGTTCGGAGTTGGAGTTGTTCATCTTCAAGGAGACTTACGCATCCGCGCATCAGAAGCGTTATCACGACCTGCAAACGAGCGGATGGTATGTCGAAGACTATCACATTTTGCAAGGCACAAAGGTCGAGGACTTGGTGGGGCGGATTCGCTGGGCGATGGAACGTTCGGGCGTTCCCATCGAGTTCAGCAAGGGCGAGTGGGGACCGGGGCAGCACGAAATCAACCTGCGCTACGGCGACTTTCTGGAGACGGCAGACCGTCACGTCATTTACAAACACGCCGCGAAAGAAATCGCGTTGCAGCAGGGGATGGCGATTACGTTCATGGCGAAGTGGGACGAGAAGATGGCGGGCTCTTCAATGCACCTGCACGCGAGTTTGTGGGACGCCGAGGGCAAATGCAACTTGTTCCCCGGCGACGTGGTGATGGGGACGGTGAACTGTTCCGACATTTTCCGCTGGTTCTTGGGCGGCTGGATGGCGCACGCCCGCGAGTTCGCTTTGTTCTACGCGCCGAACGTCAACTCCTACAAACGGTATCAGGCGGGGACATTCGCACCAACGGCAATCGCGTGGAGTTACGACAACCGCACGGCGGGATTTCGCGTTGTAGGGCACGGCAACGCGCTGCGGATTGAATGTCGCATCCCCGGCGCGGACGCGAATCCCTACCTGGCGTTTGCAGCAACCTTAGCGGCGGGGCTGGATGGCATCGCCAATCAGATCGAACCGCCTGCGCATTTTGACGGCGACGTTTACGCCGCCCAGGGCTTGCCGCAGGTGCCGAAGAGTTTGAACGAAGCGATTCGCGCCTTTGAGAGCAGCGCCCTGGCGCGACAGGCGTTCGGCGAAGAGGTGGTTGAACACTACTTGCACTTCGCCCGCACCGAGCAGCGGAAGTTCGATGAGGTCGTGACCTGCTGGGAGCGGCAGCGGTATTTTGAACGCGTGTGAACGGGGCAAAATCCTCCTCGTTGTTGGTCGTTTGTGAGGTTCGAGGATGAAGACGACGAGGACGCTTCGGGAGGGCGAGGGTGGTTATTGTCAAGGGAGTTGTTCCTGTCCCGAACGAGACACCACGCCGCATGAAAATCGTCCTCGTCGTCGGTTGTTCGTGAGGTTCGAGGACGAGGACGAGGACGATTTTCGGAGGAGTAGGAGAGAACATGCGACTGCAAGACAAAGTCGCCCTCATCACCGGCGCGGGTAGCGGCATCGGGCGTGAGTCCGCACTGCTGTTTGCGCGGGAGGGCGCGCGCGTAGTCGTGGCGGATGTGAATGACGCGGGCGGAGAAGAAACGGTGCGCCTGGTGCGCGACGCGGGTGGGGAGGCGGTGTTCGTCCACGCCGACGTGTCCCAAGCCAGCGATGCGCAGCGAATGGTTGAGGTGGCGGAAGAGACGTTCGGCACATTGAACGTTCTCTTTAACAACGCTGGCGTTTTTCACGCTGCGGATGGCTCGGTGCTGGACACCTCCGAAGAGATTTGGGATTTCGTCATGAGCGTCAACCTCAAGGGCGTTTTTTTGGGCTGCAAGTATGGCGTTCCCGCGCTACTGCGGGCGGGCGGCGGCTCCATCATCAACACCGCTTCTTTTGTCGCTCTCATGGGCGCCGCTGTGCCGCAGATTGCCTACACCGCCAGCAAGGGCGGCGTGCTTGCGATGACCCGCGAAATCGCCGTGGAGTTTGCGCGGCGGAACATTCGCGCCAACGCGCTGTGCCCCGGTCCAGTGGACACGCCGCTGCTTGCGCCCTTGCTTGCCGACCCCGCTGCCCGCCAGCGGCGGTTAGTTCACATCCCGCCCGGTCGTCTGGCGCAAGCATCGGAGATTGCGCGGGCGGCGTTGTTCCTCGCCTCGGACGAATCCTCCTACGTCAACGGTGCGACCTTCGTGGTGGACGGCGGCATCACGGCAGCCTACATTACGCCAGAGTAGTGGCAGCGGGCGCATGGTTTTTTCTTGGCGTCAAAAACCGCGGGGGCAGGAGGGGCGGCACGTCCCTGCCAGCCCGATTTCCTCCAATCGTATCCCAGCGGCTCTTAAGGCTAAGGATTTTTTTTGTCATGTTCTTGACAGTTTTCAAATAACAGGCTATAATCAACCCCAAGCGAAATCCTTGCGAGGGACAACGATGAGCACGCGACAACTCAGACAAGTCGGCGGATACTGGGCTTGGCGATTTTACTTCGCGTCGGGCGCTCATCGGCTCGCGTGAGGGTATCGCACAGCCTGAACCGTCGCGGAAGCCATGGGCGCATGAATCCCATGGCTTTCGTTTTTCTGGCGCCGTTTCGGAACAACCGAAAGTCATGGGAGTCAACGAATCCCATGACTTTTCTTTATTTTGAGGGGGAATCGCAATGGTTATTGTCATGAGCAAAGGCGTCACGCAAGAGCAGATTCAGGCGGTGAGGGAGGAAGTCGAGCGATGTGGCTATCGCACCTCGTGCATCGTGGGGGAGGAGCGAACCATCGTCGGCGTCATCGGCTGGAAGCCGTCGCAGAACCACTTTGACCATTTCCGCTCGCTGCCAGGCGTGGAGGACGTGGTCCCCATCATGAAGCGCTACAAGCAGACCAGCCGCGATTGGAAGCCAGTAGACACGGTAGTGAACGTGCGCGGCGTTCCCGTCGGCGACGCCAAACGCTTTGTGGTCATGGCGGGACCTTGCACCGTGGAAACGCGGGAGCAATTGCTGACCACCGCCCGCGCCGTGAAGCGAACGGGGTCGCACATCCTGCGTGGTGGCGCCTACAAGCCCAGCACCTCGCCTTACGATTTTCAGGGCTTGGGCGAAGAGGGTCTGAAACTCCTCGCGGAGGCGCGGCGCGAGACCGGGCTGCCGGTGGTGACGGAAGTGATGAGTCCCGACAAAGTGGGCTTGGTCGCCGAATATGCCGACATCCTGCAAATCGGCACGCGCAACGCGCAGAACTACGATTTGCTCAAAGCCGTCGGGCAGACGCGCAAACCCGTCCTCCTCAAGCGCGGCTGGGCTTCGACGATTGAAGAGTGGCTGCTGGCGGCGGAATACATTCTCGACCAGGGCAACCCCAACGTCATTCTGTGCGAGCGCGGCATCCGCACCTACGAAACCGCCACCCGCAACACGCTGGACTTAAGCGCCGTGGCGGTCGTCAAGCGCGAGTCGCACCTGCCCGTCATCGTTGACCCTTCACAAGGGACGGGCAGATGGTATCTCGTCGCGCCGATGGCAAAAGCGGCTGTTGCCTGCGGGGCGGACGGTCTCATCATCGAAGTCCACCCCGACCCCGCCCAAGCCCTCAAAGACGGTCCGCAGAGTTTGCGGATTGACAAGTTCGAGCAACTGATGAGAGAACTGCAACCGTTCGTGGCGGCGACGGGAAGGACGATGTAAAACGGAATCGCCGCAACCCGCCCCCGCGTTTAACGTCAAAGCCAGTGGCGTTTCATTCGTGACAGGAGGCGTATTGGATGAACTGGAAAAATCTTCTGCTGTTCGTGGCGATGTTCGTGGGGGTGTTTTTTCTGTGGGACACGGTGGTGATTTATCCCATCAAGGTTTTCGTAGTGTTCTTCCACGAAATCAGCCACGGTTTGGCGGCGGTGCTAACAGGTGGAGGCATTCAGAACATTCAGGTCAACAGCGACCTCAGTGGTGTGACCTACACGTGGGGCGGTTCAGGCTTTCTCACGTTGAGCGCGGGCTATCTCGGCAGCATGGTTTGGGGCAGTGCCATTCTGCTTGCTGCCTCACGGTTGAACAACGATCGTCCGTTGATGGGAGCGTTAGGTCTCATCCTGCTGTTCGTGACGGTGCGCTTTGTGCCGCTGACGCTTAATGCGTTTGGTTTTGTGTTCGGTCTGGTGGTGGGTGCGGTGATGCTGGGGTTGGCGTTGAAAGCGCCCGAATCCGTCAACGATTTTATCCTCAGGTTCTTAGGCTTTACCAGTTGCCTCTACGTCGTTTTGGACATCAAGGAAGACCTGCTGAGTCCCTACTCCTCCTCCATCCAGTCGGACGCTACCATGCTCGCTCAAATGACGGGCATCCCTGCGATGGTCTGGGGCGGGCTGTGGTTCCTGATAGCGTTGGGCGTGTTGGGGTTCACGCTTTACTTCGCCAGCCGCACGGAGCAGAAGCGATTCGCGGCAAAGAGGTCGCTGGCGATTTAGAGCCAGACTCAACTTTTGCGCTTTGCCCTTTCCGCGGAAATGCCTGTGATTGCGAGCGGAGCGAAGCCATCCCCGCCGCTGCCGCCATCTCCGCCGTAGGGGGATGGCTTCGCTCCGCTCGCCATGACGTTTTCCTGCAGCAGGGAGGGAGAAAAGCGCGAAACGCAAAAGTTTAGAGCGAGATTTACGCGGTTGCCGTCATCTCTTTCCGCTTCCCTCAACGGGTTGAGGCGTCCGAGGGTTTTTCGGAGAGGCTCTGAGAAAGTGTGGGCGTATGAGGGACTTTCATACGCCTCCCTGTCTCCACGTGCCGCTACTTCACCTTAAACCCCGGCATCAGACCCACTTTCACTTCCTCCGTCTTGTCCCCTGCCTTCGCCGTGAACTTGCAGAAAACGACGAGGTTATTCTCTTCGCCTTTTGCCAGTGACGGGCAAGCGGTGTCCATCTTGGGAACCGCCAGTCCCATCGCAAACGGATGCGCGGCTTGCGTCAGGGCAACCTTGATGAGCGCATCGCGGTCGCCGTCGGGCGTGCCGGGGTCGTTCTTGGGAAGGAACAGAACGGCGAAGTCGTTGAACGGAGCCGTGCCGAGGTGGTTGCCGTCGGCGGGCTGCGTCAGGTAGCGCATCGTGAAAACACCCTCCTTGACGCCGCCCCCTTTGTAGTCAACGGCGGCTTTGTGCAGCCGCAGGACGCCCAGAAACGCGCCCTCAGGAAGACCAAAGAGAACCTGCATGTTGTCGCCGTGCTTGATGGGTAACTCTCGCGCTGTGACCGCATTCCCCCACCAGATTTCCGCCAAAACTTTTCCGTCCGCGCCGGACACCTTGAAACAGTCACGGCTCAACATTTTCTTGATGTTCTCTGGCAAATCGGCGGGCGCAGCAGCCTTGGAGACTTCAACCTTGAACCCTTCGACTTGGCTCCACACTCCCCGCGCCGCGAGCAGCAACACCGAGGCGATCGCAAACACAACTGGCAAAGGTTTCATGCTGAAAGCATCCTCCCTCTTCTCAATTTCACCCTTTTCAAGTCAACCTCTTAGACGGGTTGTGACTGCCAAAGTTCCTGAGTCACAGTTTATGCGCAGAGCCGACACACGGCAAGGGGAATCTCCCTCGCGGGGAACTTACGCTTGACGGCGCGCCGTTCAACGATTATGATGAAACACATCGCAAGCAGTTGAAGGAGGCTGAAAAATGTCTGAGGTGCGCAACGTGATCATCATCGGGTCAGGCCCCGCCGGGTGGACGGCAGCGCTCTATGCGGCGCGGGCGAACTTGAAACCGCTGCTGTTCAGCGGCGACCCGGAGAACAAGTTCATGCCACCGGGCGGTCAATTGATGATGACCACCGAGATTGAGAATTACCCCGGCTTCGAGCACGGCATCAAAGGTCCCGAACTGATGGGCATCATGCGCAAGCAGGCGGAACGGTTCGGGGCGGAGACGATTGATGAGTTGGTCGTCGCTGTTGACCTGCAACAATATCCGTTCCAGGTCACCGCGACGGAGTATCCCGACGGGCAGAGGGACTATTACGCGAGGACGGTCATCATCTGCACCGGCGCACGTCCGCGCATGTTGCAGGTGCCCGGCGAGGAAGCGTGGTTCGGCAAAACGCCGGGCGTGTCGTCCTGTGCGACCTGCGACGGATGGTATTACCGTGACAAGGAGGTCGCCGTCATCGGCGGCGGTGACAGCGCGATGGAGGAGTCGTTGTTCCTGACGCACTACGCGACGAGGGTGTATGTCATCCACCGCCGCGACCAACTGCGCGCCAGCAAAATCATGCAGGAGCGGGCGTTCAAAAACCCCAAGATTGAGTTCGTGTGGAACACCATCGTGACGCACTTCAACGGCAGCGAGAAGTTTGAGGGGGCGCACCTGAAGAACGTCAAAACCGGCGAGGAGTGGGACTATCCCTACGACGGCGTGTTCTACGCGCTGGGGCATATCCCCAACACTGACCTCTTCAAGGGGCAACTCGACCTCGATGAACAGGGCTATCTCATCACCGACGCGCGCCTGCGCACGAAAATCCCTGGCGTGTTCGCGGCGGGCGATTGTGTGGACCATATCTACCGCCAAGCCGTGACGGCGGCGGGCATGGGTTGCATGGCGGCGATTGAGGCGGAACGCTGGCTGGCGGAACAGTAGCGCCGACATCCTATCGGTGAAGACGAGGGAACATTCCCGCGCCCGCCGTCGTCTAAGGCAGCAGATTTTTTATCGCAGGCGGTTGATGCGCTGGGAAGATTTTAGCATAATCAAGCGCGTTGTCACTGCGATCGTCGTCGTCCTCGTCCTCAGTTGTTTTTGCGGTTCGAGAACGAGGACGACGATGAGGACGAGGACGATTTTCAGAGGAGCGAAGCTGTCAATGGTTCACCTCGTGAACATGCAATTAGGCGTCACACAGCCAGGACACGAATCGAAATGGTTCAGTGCCCTGCGCCTTTGCACATCCGCCGAACGCTGCTCATTACCCATATCCGTCGCCAATCTGGCGCAGCGTAACGGTCAGGAGCAGGACGCCTTCTTTGCACAGGGGGTGAGCCAGCGCATAGTGCGCTGAGACGGTTCGTCTCCTATCACTCATCAGCAACACCCAAAGCCCCCTGTCGAGAAGGAGATTCGACAGGGGGCTTTTCATTTTAGATCGCGGATTTTGGGGTCACTCAATCCGCAATCCAAAATCCAAAATCCAAAATCGAACCGGGGGCGTGGTGCAGGGGTCAGCACGCTGGTCTGTCAAGCCAGAGGTCACGGGTTCAAATCCCGTCGTCCCCGCCACATAGAGGTTCAAGGGTTCAAGAGTTCATGGGTTCAGGGGGTTCATGTTTCTTTCGAGGCAGTGGAGGAACGGTGAACTTCTCAGGCTTTCAACCTGAGGATTGCGGGTTCGAGTCCCACCGCCCTCACCAACGTTCGTGATGCCATTCGTGCGCAGCGCGGTAGTCCCGAACCCGAAGCGGGACGAGGGTGGGCAAGGGGATGCGCGAGAGTGATAAACATGGCGACTGTGGTGTAACGGCGCGCACGCGAGACTGTGGCTCTCGTCGAGTGGGTTCGAGTCCCACCAGTCGCCCCACAAGAAGGCGTGGGCTTATGAGTTCATGAGTTCACGGAGTTCATGAACGCAATCAGATTGCAGGAGGGGGGCTGGTCCAATCGGCGACGACGCCGCCTTTGCACGGCGGAAATCACGGTTCGAGTCCGTGGCTCTCCACCAGCAGGTTCGACTCCTGCCGAGCACGTGCGTTCGTCTGCGGCGCTCGGCGCGTTCCGCGATGGGCGACGCCCGTGGGGTTCTCAGACCGGCGACCGCTGCCCCGCGTCGGCGCGTCTCGCCAACGCGGCGGTTGCCCTGCGGAGAGATGGTCGTCGTGTCTCTCCCCGCAGCCGCCTCGGAGGCGCGCGGCGGGGCAGGCGGTTGTCAACGTAGGGGCAAGCCTCTGTGCTTGCCCGACGGGAGGTGCAACGATGGCTTTCAACTTCTACGGTTACGGGACGGAACATCGGGAGGCGACATTCGGGGCAATTACCATCTACGAATACGAGCGCGGGTTGCTCTACGTACGCGGCAAGTTCGTGCGCGTGCTGGAGCCGGGGCGCTATCGCCTGCTGCCGTTCACGCACAAGCGCATCGTCGTCGTGGACGTGCGCCGCGCAGCGGTGCAAATCGTCAACCAGAAGCTGCTGACCGCTGACCAAATCACCGTCACGCTCAACATCGTCGCCGATTACGAAATCGCTGATGTGGCGGCTGCCGTGCACAAGGTCGCGGACTTCGGCGCGCAACTTTACGAGGACGTGCAACTCGCCGCGCGAAACGTCGTCGGCGCGGTGACGGTGGACGCGCTGCTCAAGGAGCGCGTCAGCCTTAACGCGCAGATCCTCGAAGCGGTCAAGCCGCTTGCCGAAGGTTACGGCGTGCGCGTGTTGAACGTGGGCATCAAGGATGTGATTCTCGCCCCGAAGGTGCGCGACCTGCTGATGAAGGAAGCCGAAGCCAAGCGCGTCGCCCAAGCCATGCTCATCGGCGCGCGCGAGGAGGTCGCGGCGATGCGCGCCCTGGCGAACGCGGCACGGCTCGCCGCCGAACATCCGCATCTGCTCCGCCTACGCGAGTTGGACACCGTGCGCGCTTTCGCGCAAACCCCCGGCAACACCGTTGTGGTCGGCGTGGGCGGCGTGATGCCTTTGAAGCAGAACACGAGTGCAAGGGGCGATGAACCAACAGATGAGGCGTTGTAGAACAGGATGGACAGGATGCCTTTCCTGTCCATCCTGCTGTATGTCATCTTTGCGTTTCTCGTTCGCTTCCATTATAATCCCTGTGAAGGAGGCGATGCGCTGTGCCCGACGTGACCGTCCTTTGCGGGGCGGCTGGCAGCGGCAAGTCAAGGTGGATGCGACAGCGTTACGCGGATGCGGTTGTGCGACACGGTTCGCGCCGCGTCGTTTTGCTCATGCCTACAGAACCGCAGTGCGCGCAGGCGCGACGACTCATCCTGTTGGAAACCGATCTGCGCGGCTTGTGGCAGCCGCATATCTACACGATTGACGCCCTCGCACAAAGGCTTCTCAACGAACACGACCCGTTCCGCACGGAACTGCCGTCGGTGACCCAGCGCATCTTACTGCGTCAGATAGTCGAACGCTTGGCGCAGCAGGACGCCTTCACCTTCTTCCGTTCAGTTTACGCCTTTCCCGGTTTTCTGGACATGCTTCAGGGCTTCCTCCGCCGCACCAAGCAGCAAGGTCTGTCGCCAGAGCAGTGGCTTCAGACGGCGGCGGCGTCCTCCCTGTTGGAAGCGCAGCGGCGCGAGTTGTATCTCATCTACGACGCCTATCAAAACCTCCTCCACCATCACAACGTCAGCGACGCCGACGAACGCCTGATGCACGCCCGCGCTCTGTTGTTGAGCGGACATGCTGCGCCGTTTGACGACCTCAAGGTTCTGTTGCTGGACGGGTTCAACCATCTCTCCCCTGTCGAGTGGGATGTCGTCGAGTGTCTGGTGCAGCGCGCTGAGGAAACTTGCGTTACCTTGACCGATGAACTCGATTCTCCGCGTCCGACGTTGTTTCAGCAGGCGCGCGCCCTGCGACAGGAGTGGGAGAAGCGGTTTCCTATCAAAGCCCTCAGTTGCCCGTTACTGGTGACCAGTGACCAGTCGGGGTTGGCACATCTGCAAAGGACGTTATTCGCTGAGGGTCGTGAGGATAAGAGCCTCTCCGAAAACTCTCCCCTCCCTAATACGGAGGAGCGGGGGGAGGCTCAAAATAAGCCATCAGCGGATGACTCTGTGCAACTCATCGAAGCAGCGGGGCAGTTTCGTGAAGTGGAGGAGATCGCGCGAGAGGTCAAGCGATTGCTGCTCGCCGGTGAAGCCGCCCCTGAGGACATCGCGCTGTTGTTTCGCCATCTGCCCGACTACGCGCCCCTCGTGCAGGAAGTTTTCGCGGCGTTCGGCGTTCCCGTCCACCTGAGCCATCGTGAAACGCCGCTGCGCTCCCCCGCTGTGCAAACCGTTCTGTCGCTGCTGCGCATCGTGGCAGACGACTTCCGACGCGAGGATGTGGTGCAGTTCCTCAAATCCAACTACGTCGGGTGGAGCTGGGAGGGTGAGGCTCCTGCCGAACCCATCTTACCCACCGGTTCGGCAGGAGCCTCACCCTCCCGACAATTTACTCCCGACGACCTCGACCGCGTTGCCCGGCGCGCCCGCATCACGTCGGGCAAGGACAACTGGCAGCGGCGCTTGCAGACGCACGAGCGACAGTTGCAGGCGCGCTTGGAGAAATGGGAGCGGGGCGAACTCGCCGAAGAGTTTGAAGAGAATGGCGAGCATCTCGCCCAAGAGTTGGAGCAGACGCGCCGCGCGCGGGAATACGTCGAGGCGTTCTTTCAACGGCTCGCGCCGCTGTCCCGCGCCCAAACGCGCGCCCAGATTGTTGCAGCGATACGCCAGTTGATGGACGCCTTCGGCATCACCGAACGCCTCGCGTTGGACATTCATTCCGACGGCGCGCAGATAGCGGCAGACCTGAATTTCAGCGGCGAGGACCTCCACGCCTTTGAGCAACTGCAGCGGGCGTTGGAGGATATGCGGTTCACCGAGACCTTCCTGAACGAGTCGGAAAAGGCGATTGCGCTGTCCGCGTTTCTGGGCGAACTGCAAACCGCGCTGAGGCTCACCACTCCGCCGCCGTCGAATGCTTCGGCGGGTTGTGTCCGCGCCCTGAACGTCACCGATGCCGCCGGGCTGACCTTCCCTTACGTCTTCATCGCGGGGTTGGTAGAGAAGGAGTTCCCGCGTCCGCAAAGCGTCAACCTGCTGTCGCCCGAAGAGCCGACCTCGGCGGAGGATTTTCTCTTTTACACCGCCGTCACGCGAGCGACGAAGCGACTGTATCTCTGCTATCCCATCACCGACGCCGAAGGGCGCGCCGTGCTAACCTCCTACTACGTGGACGCGGTGCGGCGATGTTTTGCGACCGACCTAACCGTCTGCGCGCGCGTGCAACTTTCCGCCGTCGTGCCTGAACTGCATCGCGTCTGCAGCCAGCGCGAACTGCTGGACGCCGCCGTCCCCTACGTCATACCCCATGTGCAACACGCAATATGCCGTCTGTTACCCGCTGATCTGTTGACATTCGTGCGGCACGCCGCCGCCGTAGAAACACATCGCCACTCGACGGAGCCATTCAATCACTTCGACGGCGTGCTGTCCGACCCGGCGGTTCATGAGGATTTGGCGAAGCGGTTTCATGCGAGGTATCGCTTTAGCGCGAACCAATTCAACACCTTCGGTCAGTGTCCGATGCGTTTTTACTTCAAATACGTGCTGAACCTTGAGCCGTTAGAGGAGCCCACCGACACAATGCAACATCGCGAGCGCGGGCAGATGGTGCACGAGATCCTGCGGCGTTTTTTCACTCAACTGAGTCAGGTCACGGGCAGCACGGTGGTCACGGCAGAGAACATGGACGTCGCAAGAGCGGTGATGGAAGAAGTCATCGAACGCCACTTTACCGAGCAAGCGCAGCGCGGGCTGGTGGGCGATGAGCGGCTGTGGGAGGTGGAAAAACAAAACTGCCAGCGCGACCTCGCCTTGTGGCTGGCTCACGAATCGCACCTGACGGCAGCGGGACACGTCCCCCTGCGCTTTGAAGCGACCTACGGGATGCACGCAGGCGAGGAACCGCTTTGCATCGGCAGCGGAGAGGAACAAGTATGCGTTCAGGGGAAGATAGACCGCATTGACCGCCTGCCGCCGGACGAAGACGGCACGCCGCGCTACGCGGTGTTCGACTACAAGTCCAGCGGCAATCAACGCTGGCAGGCAGCCCTCGAAGGCACGGACTTTCAACTGCCGCTCTACGCCCTGGCGGCGCAGCACATCGTGCTGCGCGATGAGCCAGCGCGATGCGCGGAGTGGGCTTACTACAAGGTGCGCCGCCCGATTGCGCGGAACGCCTGCGTCGCTGCCGAAGGCAAAAAAGCGCAGATGGCGGAGTGCCTGCAAGCCACGCTTGCTCACCTGCCGCGCTACGCGGCGCGGATGCGCGGCGGGCAGTTCCCCGCTGCG
>JANWYM010000719.1 GCA_025055355.1 Abditibacteriales bacterium | reverse complement strand
AGCGCGGGTTGGTTTCCTTGCGCACCGTCTGCAACCGCCCGCTGCCGTCCACGTGCGTGATGGCGGGCAGCACCGCGCGCTTGTCTTCTTTCACCGGCGTCACTAACAGCATGAACCGCGCCGGGTAGTGTTTAGCAGCATCGGGCAAATCAAAGAACTCCTCCGTGCGCTCCATCAGCACCGATGGCGCAAACGGGCGGAACGGTTCGCGGAACTTGATTTTGATGTTGACGATGTCCTTCATATCAGCGCGGCGCGCGTCGGCTAAAATGCTGCGGTTGCCCAAGGCGCGCGGTCCCCACTCGAACCGCCCCTGATACCAGCCAATCACTTTGCCCGCCAGCAGTTTGTCAATGACGCGGTCAAATAGTTTCTCATCGTCTTCGATGTGTTCCGCCTTGATGTTCTGGGAGCGGAGGAAGTCCACAATCGCGCCCTCGCCGTGCTCGTCGCCCCAGTAGGCGTGCTCCATCACAAAGCGACGCGGCTTGCCCAGCAGCACGTTGTAGGCGTAGAGCGCGGCGCCCACCGCGCCGCCGGAGTCGCCCGCCGCCGGCTGCACGTAGAGTTCCTCAAAGGGCGTCTCGCGCAGGATGCGGAAGTTCGCCACGCTGTTCAACCCCACCCCGCCCGCGATGCATAGTTTCTTCATCCCGGTTTCTTTGTGCAGATGGTTCGCCATCTTGAGCAGGATTTCCTCCGTGACCTTCTGGATGCTGGCGGCGATGTCGGCGTAATACTGGTTGCGCTCCAACTCATCCGCCGTCGGCGGGCGCGTGTCGTCGAACAGGCTGGTCAACCGCGTGACGAACCGCGCCTTCGGCTCGCGGGGCTTTCCGAAGAGGCTCTCAAACGCGCCGTTGAAAGTCTTCTCGGGCGAGTAGTGATAGGAGAAGTAGGACATGTCCAGCGCGAAACTGCCGTCGTCTTTGAGGTCGAGGAGTTTCATGACTTTGTCCACGTATTTCGGCTCGCCGTAGGGCGCCATGCCCATGACCTTGTATTCGCCCTCGTTGACCTCGAACCCCAAGAACGCCGTGAACGCTGAGTAGAGCAGACCGATGGAATGGGGGAAGCGCATCTCGCGGGTCAGATGAATCGTCGTCTTCTCCGTGCCGCTATCGCGGGTGGTGCGCCCCCAGCCCATCGTGCCCGTGACCCACTCCCCCACACCGTCCACCGTCAGAATCGCCGACTCGTCGAAGGGCGAACACAGAAACGCGCTGGCGGCGTGCGAAAGATGATGCTCGACGAACAGCAATTTCTCATCGGGGAGGTGCAGTTTTTCCTTGAGCAGCCCTTTGATCCAGAGTTTATCCTCCATCCACGCAATCATCGCCTCGCGGAAAACCTTCCACGACCTGGGGACGCTGCTCAGAATGGTCATCATCAGCCGCTCGAACTTGACCATCGGCTTCTCGTAGAACACGACGTAGTCCAAGTCGTTCGCGGTGATACCACCCTGCCGCAGACAGAACTCGATGGCGTTGATGGGGAAGCCGAAGTCGTGCTTTTTGCGGCTGAACCGCTCCTCTTCGGCGGCGGCAATCAACACGCCGTCCTTGAGCAGCGCGGCAGCCGCGTCGTGATAGAAACAGGAGATGCCAAGAATATACATAGTAATCAGTGACCAGTGACCAGTGGGCAGTGAACAGTGAACAGTGAACAGCGACCGATGACCAGTTTCAGTCAGTCATCATACACTTTCACCCTGCCGACCTTGCGTCGGCGGTAGAGGGCAGCGAATCAATTGTGACTTACTGATTGTAACTTACGGTTACTGGTCACTGGTCACTGGTTACTTGTTTCACCCCTGTCGCCGTGCGCCCTCGAGCGATTCGTCTGGTGCTCCGCGCAGAATCCAACAGGAGTCTCTCGTTGTCGGCCGAATGCGCAGCGGGTCGCTTATCCGCACGAACAAGCCGATGGGCAGGACGAGCAGAATGTAGATAGCCGTCAGGATGCCCCGCGATAGGACGTTGAACACGAACTTGCCCAACGTCAGCATGTAGAGAACGATGAACAGTTTCGACCACCAGTAAGCGTGGAACTGGTAGAGCAGCGCGATCAGCAGCGCGGTCAGGATGGTGCGCCCCACCGGGTTGTCCACCCGCGCCGTTATCTTTTCCCATCTATGCCACGAGGTTTTTAAAGCCTGCATCATGCACCTCCTCTGAAAATCGTCCTCGTCTTCGTCCTCGTTCTCGAACCTCAAAAACGACCGACGGCGAGGACGAGGACGATTCTCATACGGCGTAGTGCCCCGACGCGTCGGGGCATAAGCGACTCACTTGAAAATAACCGCCCCCACGGGA
>JANWYM010000718.1 GCA_025055355.1 Abditibacteriales bacterium | reverse complement strand
AACGGGGGCGACAATCCCCTGTCGCCTTGCTTGCTCAGGTGACAGCCGTTTTCAGGACGGGCTCTCAGCAAGGGAGGGTTGCCTTCAACTCCCCTCCTTACCAAGGAGGGGTTGCCTTCAACTCCCCTCCTTACCAAGGAGGGGTCGGGGGAGGTCCAAAACGGGGGCGACAATCCCCTGTCGTCTTGCTTGCTCAGGGGGTAGCCGTTTTTGGGACAGGCTCTAAGGAGGGAAGGTGAAGGAGTAACCCCTCTTTGTCAAGGAGAGGGTATGAGGCAGAATGTGCAACCCACAGAATAGCCCGCAGTGCCGTCACGGAATCATCTTGAAGCGGGCTACTCTGATGGACGCCGAAGGGGTGCTGTGCATGGTGAGTCGCCTCAGTAAAGCCTTAGGCGTCCTCACGGCGAAAGGGAACGCCGGGCGCGCTGCCGCAGCCGTTAGGGCGCGGATCCTGCTGGTCATTGCCCTGTTGGGGCTTGGGGTTTGGCACTCTGGAAGCGTGCGCTCCCAGATAGGGAGTCAACGCCCTCAAGGGGTTCGGCTGCGTCAGTTGGGAAGCGGGATGCAATTGGAGCAGCGGCAGGGGGGGTTCGCCGTCGCGGGGATGGGGGCGACGGGGCAGCATCTGTTCGCTGCTGCGCTCGGTCCTGACGAGACGCAGTTGTTAGTGTATAACCTCGCCGACCCATCGCATCCCACCGCGTTGGGGCGGCTCACGGGCGCGGGGGATGCTCTGCATGTCACCCTCAACGGCAATCGCGCCTACCTTGCTTTAGGTGGCACGGGCGCGAGCGGGCAGGACGGCGGCTTGCTCATCGCCGACGTTGCCAACCCCGCCAACCCCAGCCGCCTCGGCGAGTATCGCTTCCCCGCCGGCTACGCGGGCAGTGTCGCGCTCGTCGGCACGCACGCCCTCGTGGGCGCGTTCCGCTTCGGTCAGACGCTCGTGGGCGAACTGCACATCGTCAACGTCGCCAATCCCGCTCTGCCCGAACTCGTCCGCCTGCTTAACGTCGAGGCGCGCGACATTGCCGCAGCGGGGACGCGCGTCTATCTCGCATCGGGCGAAGCGGGTTTGCGCATTTTGAATGTAAACAACCCGTCGGACCCGCAACCGCTGGGCATCTTCGATACTCTCGGCGCGGTAAGCGGCGTCGCCGTCGTCGGGAACACCGTCTTCCTGGCGGACGCGGCAACGGCGCCGGGCAACCCTGGCGGACTCCGCATCGTTGATGTGACGAACCCCGCCCAGCCGCAGCCTCTTGGCGCGTTGAGCGAAGCCGGGTTCTTAGCCAGCGATGTTGTGCTGTCTGGGAACTTCGCCTACTTAGCTGGTTTCTCGCAAACATTGAGCAGAGCGCAGGTGTGGGTGCTGGACGTGACCAACCCTGCCGCGCCGCAGCGCTTGCATGTCCTCGACAGCGTGGGCGCGCCGCTGTTCGCGCGCAACGGACGGCTCTTCACCCAGAGTGGCATCGGCGGGTTCGCCGTGTGGGACATCACCAACCCCGCCCTGCCCGTGCTGCTGGGCGAGTCGGTGCCGCCCGTGCCGCTGGATGTGGAGCCAGTCGGTAACCTGCTCTACACAGCCGAAGGCGCGCAAGGCGTGCAGGTGTTCAGCCTCGCCAACCCGCAAGCGCCTGCTCCGCTGGGGCGCTGGTCGCGTCCGGGCGTCTTTGCCAGCCGCGTGGCGGCGGGAGGCGACCATGCCTTTGTCAGCGCGGGCGGCGCTGGCATGAGGGTGCTGGACGTCAGCAACCCGCGTCAGCCGCGCGAGGTGGGGACGTATCCTGCCCCGCTGGGCGGCGCCGTCACCCACGTTGCCGTGGACGGCAACCAAGCCTTCCTCAGCCATAGCGGGGGGTGGCAAATCCTCGACATCTCCACACCCGCCAGCCCCGCGTTGATCAGCGACGTCAGTTTAGGGGTCATCATCGCCTCCGACGTGGTGCGCCCACACGCCTTCCTTATTGGCAGCCGCTTGCGCGTGGTGGACATCTCCAACACCGCCAACCCGCGCCTCGTTGGACAACTCAACCTGCCCGGCACGCCGCGCGGCTTGGACGCGGTCGGCACGTTGGTCGTAGTGGCGGTGGGGGAAGCCGGCTTGGCGTTGGTGGATGTTGCCGACCCCGCCAACCCGCGCCTTTTGGCGACGGTGGACACCCCCGGCAACGCACAGGATGTTGCGGTTGTTGGCAATCTGGCGTTCGTCGCCGACGGCTTCGGGACGGGCGTGCGCGTCATTGACCTGACCGACCTCAACCGTCCTGCTGAAGTAGCGTTCTTCTCCGGCATTGACGCGCGCGCCGTGGCAGTCACCAACCCTGTTTAC
>JANWYM010000717.1 GCA_025055355.1 Abditibacteriales bacterium | reverse complement strand
TCACTTGATTGACGAAAACAACCCCAACGAGTCGCGCCGCAAATTAGCGGGCACGGCGCTGTTCAACTTCGGCGCGTTCTTAGAGCGGCTCTGGCGGGAAAACGACATGATGTGGGGCAGGCTCGACGCCGCCGAGCGCATCATTACCACGCTGCTGCCGAACCACCCCGACCGCTGCGCGCTCCTTGAGGAAGCCCAACGCGCCATTGTCGCCGAGGAGCTGCGACCCCGCGACCGCGATGAGGTCCTCCGTCTGATAGGTGAGGTGTTGGCGCAAGTGCCGCCCAAGGACAGGAACGAGCAAACCCTACGCCAGTTGGTCGAGCAGACGTCCGGCACGCCTGTCAACCTCAAACTGCAAGCCGTTCTGCGCCACTGCCTCGAAGAGCAACACCTCCTGACCTACCTCCGAGAAGGCTACGAGGTGAATCGGAATCTCGCGCCCGCGAAAACCCTGGATGCTCTGGCGCGAAGCACGCTGGTTTTCTGCAAGATACTGGTGAACCTCATCTGCAAATACTGTCCGGATGGTAAGCACGTGGCGTGGGTCATTTGGGTGGGACGAACGTTGGACTGGATGGGACGACTGTTGTGGGGGCTGGTGAAGGTCGCCATGCTGTGCAGACTGCTGAATCTCATCGGGCAGTACTGGCTGTGGCTGCTCTACCTCTTTGAGGTGCTGCTTATCGGGGGCGGCTTCGTCTTCAACGCCAAACCCATCCTGATCTTCGGCTTGAAGTGTTTGGCGATTACACTGGTCGTTCACGCGGTAGTATGGTTGGTGGGTAAAATCATCTGCAGGCGCAGGAGAGGATGTCTGGATTGCGCGGTGAAAGTCGCCAGCGTCGTCGTGGGATTTGCGGTGGTGGCGTTGGCAGTCATCGGTGTGGGCGAGTTGATTCACCTCTTGAAATACGGGGCGCCGCCCGAGCCAACCCCGCTGCCGTCGCCGCACCCCGCTTCGCCGCTGGTTAGGGTTTACGAGTGGCTTAGGTCGCTCTCGAAATGACCCCTCCGCTCTGAGGGGACAATCTATGCTGGACGCTGCCGTCGCGGCAGACGTGCATGACTTGAAGCGGGAGTGACACGGTGACTCTCGTGGTTTTTTCCCCTCCCTCGAGGGAAGGGGAGTCACGGGCGCGGCTCGTTAGGGCTTTTTGCCCTCACTCCTGTGATGTCATGGCAAGCGGAGCCCAGCCATCCCCGCCGCAGGAGATTGCTTCGTCGCTGCGCTCCTCGCAATGACCCTGGAGCGAACGCCCGTCATGGCGAGCGGAGCGTAGCCATCCCCTCCGGAGGAGGTGGCTTTGCTGCGTTCCTCGCCACCGCTGCGCCCGTTGTCATGACAGGGATTCTCATCGGGGAAACGATAAATGACGGCGCGAACGGCGTCTTTCATCTCTTATCTCTCAGGTCTGTTAGAAAGCGGCGTGACGCAGAAACTGTTCACCTGTGCTTCTCTGATATTAGGCGGGCGCGACGGGACTGCTTTTGAGAAGCATGTCGGTGACGTGTGTCCGCCTTATCGTCTTCTTGCATCGCCAAGCACAATTTTTGATCTGGCTTCTCTCACCAAGCCGCTTGCCACCGCGTCTTCGCTTCTTCTGCTGGCACAGCAGCGATGCCTGCACCTGTCTCAGGCTTTATCCCACTTCTTCCCTCTGTCTTCCGGTTCACCACTGCGCATGGTTACGCTGCGTCATCTCATCACCCACACCTCTGGGCTTCCCGCGTGGGAGGCTTTCTACCGAGAGCATCACACCAAAGACGACGTCCTCGCCGCCGTGCTGCACACGCCGCTGGAAGCCCCGCCGGGCGCACGCTATCGTTACAGCGATTTGGGGTTCATGTTGTTGAGCGCAGTAGTGGAGAGAGTAGCAGGGACATCTCTCGCCGACTTCGCGCAGCGGGAAATCTTCCGCCCATTGGACATGACGGATACGATGTTTTGCCCTCCTTCGACGCTCCTTCCTCAGATTGTGCCTACCGAATTTGACAAGGGTTTGCAGCGACATCTGCGCGGGACTGTTCACGACGAGAACGCGCGCGCGATGGGCGGTGTCGGCGGTCACGCGGGCTTGTTTTCAACGGCGCGCGATGTGGCGAAGTTCTGTCAAGCGATGCTGAACGGCGGTGGACTTTTCAGCAAAAAAACGCTGCGGCTGATGTGGGAAAATCAACTGACCGCCATCGGCGCGGGGTCGTCCTGCGGCTGGTTTACCCCGCCCAATCCCATGCTGCCCGGCGGGGACGCGATGCCGCCCTCTGCGTTTGGTCATACGGGGTTCACAGGCACGTCGGCGGTCATCCTGCCTGAACAGAAAAAGTTCCTCATCCTCCTCACCA
>JANWYM010000716.1 GCA_025055355.1 Abditibacteriales bacterium | reverse complement strand
AAAGGAATGACCGCAACTACGTCGCTTTTGTTTACTCCCACTTCTTCCAAAACGCTGCACCGCTCTCCCACAACTGATTGAGCGTCACCATGTCCTTGTGCGTGTCCATGCACGTCCAGTATCCGTCGTGTTGATATGCCATCAGTTCACCTTCGGCGGCGAGGCGGGCGAGGGCGTCGCGTTCGAGGTTAGCGTGGAGCGTGAGGTAATCGAAGATACGGCGATGGAAGACGAAGAAGCCACCGTTAATCCACGTGTCCATGCGGGGCTTTTCGACGAACTGCGTCACTCTCCCGTCAGCGATGTTTAACATACCAAACGGCGACAGAGGGCGCACGGCGGTCAGGGTGGCAATTTTGCCGTGCGACTGATGGAATTGCAAGAGGGCGTGAAGGTCTAAATCGGACAGCCCATCCGAGTAGTTGACGAAGAAAACCTCCCCGTCCACATACGGCTCCACGCGCTTGAGTCGCCCGCCGGTATCGGTCTCCAAACCCGTGTCTGCGAAGGTAATACGCCACTGCTCCGACGGACGAAGCCGTTCAACACGTTGCCCGCCGCTCGCGTCCGTCTCCAGCACGCAGTCCTCCTCACGCCAGTCGTCGCGGCGGATGAAATACTCTTTGACCTTCTCGCCCAGATAGCCCAGACACAACACAAAGTCGCGGTAGCCGTAATGGGCGTAAATCTTCATCACATGCCATAGAATCGGGCGCCCGCCGATTTCAATCAGCGGTTTAGGCAGCGTTGCTGTATGCTCCGCCAGCCTCATACCTTTGCCACCGCAGAGTAAGATGACTTTCATACTCGGACTTCTCCCCCGACTCCTCCCCCAGGGGAGGAGTCGGGGGAGGGGAAAAATATTGAGGGCAACTGCATCGCTCCTGTTGAATAACGTTGCGTTCTGGGCTCTGTCCAAGTTTCCCCTCTTGCCAAACAGTTACCTTGCTCTTCATGCTAACCATTCTCTGAGTAAAAGTCAAATTAATGACACGGGCGACCGTAGGAAAGTGTCATGGCAAGCGCAGCGCTCGCCATGGCGGTAGGCGCACCCGTGTCATTGCGAGGAGCGGAGCGGTTGCGAGGGACGAAGCAAAGCCATCCCCGCCGCTGTAGCCCTCTCCTCCGCAGGGGATTGCTTCGCTCCGCTCGCAATGACAGGTAAGAGGAGACAGCTGCGCTCCGCTTGCAATGACGGGCAAGAGGGGATGGCTGCGCTCTGCTCGCAATGACGGGCAAGAGGGAAGAGGACAGAGGGGCTTTGACAAACTCTCGCTCATCCGTTATCATAACGTCCGGTGAATCACATGAATAGACTCCGCGTCTTCCTGTTCCTATCGGTCATGGCTCTGGCAAGGAACGGACTCTGCGCCGTTGCCACAAACCCGCCGGGCGTGGACCTGAACCGCATCCGCGCCGACGTAGAAACGTTGGTGTCTTTCGGCAGCCGCGTGACAGGTTACGCGGGCAATCGCCGGGCGGCGAACCTCATCGAGAGACGTTTCCGCGAGTTGGGTCTGGAAGTCATGACGCAGGAGTTTCCCATCCCCATGCCGATGGATGAGGGCGCAACACTCCAAGTGACCAGTGACCAGTCAGCAGGAAACAGTCGGCAGCCGGCAGGGAGCCGGGAGCCATCAACTATCCCCCATCAACCATTGACCATCAAGTTATATCCGCTCTGGCCCAATCTCGTCCGCACTTCACAACTCCCTCCTGAAGGTATCACAGGAAGGCTCATTGATGCGGGTGACGGGGAACTCAGCCGCTTCAACGGCAAGGAGGTCGCAGGCAGCATCGTGCTGCTGGACTTCAACTGTGGCTTGCGCTGGCTGAACGCGCCGATGTTAGGCGCGGCAGCCGTCATCTTTGTTGAGCCAGACGAAACGACGCGGGGCGAAGCCGAGAGGAAATACCTGCGCGTGCCAGTGGATGTGCCGCGATTCTATGTGAAGAAGGCAGATGCCGTCAACCTACGTTTGATGGCAAATCTGCGGGACAACCATCCGACGGTAACGCTGCGCTGCACTATGCCGTGGCGCGAGGTCATCGGGCGCAACATCATCGGCTTCCTGCCCGGCACGGATGCGACGCTGAGGGATGAAGTCATCACTTTCACCGCCTACTACGATTCGATTTCCGCTGTGCCTTCCCTCGCGCCGGGAGCGGAGCAGGCATGCGGGGTGGCGACGCTGTTGGAGATGGCGCGACTGTTTGCGCGGCAGCGTCCCAAACGTTCCGTGATGTTCGTGGCGACGGACGCGCACGCGCACGCGTTGACGGGCGCGCGCAAGTTCTTCGACCTGTTCGGCAAGGAAACCAAGCGTCTCCCCTACCAACCCGAAGAGCCAACGGGGGTGGTGAGGAAGTTGCTGGATAG
>JANWYM010000715.1 GCA_025055355.1 Abditibacteriales bacterium | reverse complement strand
CGTAACTCCTGCTCGGTAACGGATTAAGTGGATGACTTTCTTTGCAGCTGTCACTCACCCGCTTAGAGCCTATCCTAAAAACTCCCCTCCTTACCAAGGAGGGGTTGGGGGAGGTTCAAAAGGGGGACACCAACCCCTTGTTATCCCCCTGGCGCAGAGGGACAGTCATTTTTGGGATAGGCTCTTAATCCGTTACCGAAATCCGCCGACCGCTCTCATCGCCCGATACAGCCCTTCAATCTTGCGAAAGTTCTCATCCCAGTTCGCCCGCTCTTGCGCGATGTCGAAATTGCGCTGTCCCATCACGTGGCGCACCTCTTCCCGTTGGAGGATTTTCACAAGGCATGCGGCGAGAGCACGGCTGTTGTGGCGCGGCGCGACGTAGCCGTTGAAACCGTCCTGAACCCACTCCAGATTCGCCGGCACATCGGTCACAACCACGGGCAGCGCGCACGCCATACCCTCCAGCAGACTGAGCGACGTGCCGTCGCTCAACGACGTGGAAACGTAAACATCCGCCGCGCTCAGGTAATACGGCAGTTCAGCGTTCGGCACGAACCCCGCGAAGTGGACGCAGTCGCGCAGACCCAACGCCTCGACCATCCCGCGCAGTTTCGGTTCGAGCGAGCCGCGCCCGACGAGAATGACGCGGGTGTCGGGTTCTTGGCGGAGGACCTCTGGCAGCGATGCCAGAAAGTCCTCAATGCCGTAAATCGGCTCAAAACCGCGGGTCATGATGAGAACCTTTTTGTCCTCCCAGCCGAACGCCGAGCGCAGCGCGCGTGCCGCTTGTGGATGCGGGCGGAATCGCCGCAAGTCAATGCCCCACGGCGCGACAAGGACGTTTGCTGCGGGATAGTTCACCTCCGCGACCAGTCGTTCCTTCACAGCGAGGCAATCGCAAGTGATGCGGTCGGCGCGGTGCGCGACCCATTTGAGTTTCATCCACGCGCGCGCGCTGCGGTGCGCGAGCAGCACGTCCGAACCCCACGGCATCAGCAGAAACGGACGGACGCCCGACAGCGCACTCATCAGCCCGCACGTCGTCACCCAACCCGCGTGAACGACATCGGGCTGAAACTCCCGCAGCGCGCGGCGGAACAAACTGAAGCACCGCCAGAACGCAAGGCGAATCGCGACGCTGTTGACGAAGCGACTTTGCGGTGGCGTCGGCGGGTCAGGATACGGCGGGACGTGATGATGCACAACGCTCACGTTCGGCAGTGCCGTCAGGTCCTTGGGCACCTGCGGGCGCGGATAAAACGTCACCAGCGTCGTGTCGTAACCGCCTGCGGACAACTTGCGCAGAAACCGCTCGTCGTGGACCGTGAGGAAATCGGAAACGTAGGCGACGCGCATCTCGCGTTTCAGATAACGGGTTTGGGGTTGCGCGTTCTGGGCTCCGCACCGCCTCGAAACCCGTTACCGCTCAAAGTTTCTCGCAGACAAAAACGACCTTCCCACCGAAATAGCGCAGCAGCGGGGTGTCTTGCAGACCGAACGCCAACAGCGGAACGAACCGGCAGAGGTTGCCCTTTTCGCCGAGCAGCGGCAGCGACAGCGGCAGGAGGACGAAGAACCCTTTCACCTGCACGCGCAGGTTCAGCGTCCGCAGCGCGCGTCGCACCGACAGTGGCGTGCGCAGTTGCCACGACATCTGACAGCCTTCCGTCGGACGCCCTTGAACTTTTCGCTTCAATCGTCGGACGGCTTGATAGAGGTGACCGTGAAGATACATGAGCGACTGAAACGGATGCCAGCCGTTGATGATGTCAAAAATGACGCGCCCCCCGCGCCGCGCCACGCGCGCCATCTCCCCCACCGCGCGGGGGAAGTCGGGCAGATACCACGCAGTCGAAATGCACACCACCCAATCGAAAGACTCATCAGCGTAAGGAAGCGATTCGACGTCGCTCTGGACGCAGGCGACGCTGAGATGGTTTTGCGCGAACGCCTCACGGCACGTGCGCAGCAGCGGTTCAGCGATGTCCACCCCGTGAACGTTCGCGCCGCGCTGCGCGAGCGGTAACGCAAGCGTTGTGCCCGTGCCGATGCCGCACTCAAGCACTCTTTCGCCCGGCGCGGGCGTGATGAGGTGGAGCAACGCCTGATAGTAAGCATCCCCTTCGTAGCGCCGCGCTTCCTGCGTCCAGAACTGCGGGTAGACGAAGCGGTAGTAATCTTTCCATCCCTTCGACGATTTGGAGAGGAGTTGATTATGCCTCAATTGAGACACCACACCGCCTAAAAATGTCATTCCGAGAAGGTATCTCGAAACTTGTCGGTATGACCGTGCTGCCCTGAGACACTACACTGCCTGAGAATGTCATTGCGAGCGGAGCGAAGCAATCTCCTGCGGAGGAGACGACTGCAACGGCGGGACTGCTTC
>JANWYM010000714.1 GCA_025055355.1 Abditibacteriales bacterium | reverse complement strand
CGGAGGGATTGCATGAGGAGAGGATTAGGTTATGCGCTAACGTTGGCGCTTGTCATCATCACAAGCGTTGCCGGCGCCGATTGGAACCAGTGGCGCGGACCGAGCCGCGACGGGAAGGTGGTCGGTTTTCAGTTGCCAAGTCCACTGCCCCAGCAACTCACGCGCCGGTGGAAAGTTGAAGTCGGCACGGGACATTCTTCACCGTTAGTGGTGGGGAGCAGCGTTTTCGTCTTTGCCCGTCAGGGGGATAACGAGGTCGTGCGCTGCCTTAATTTGGCGACAGGGAAGGAAGTTTGGAAGCAAAGTTATCCCGCGCCTTACGAAATGAATCCAGCCGCGCAGGGACATGGCAAAGGTCCAAAGTCCACGCCCGTTTACGCAAACGGCTTGCTCTATACCTTGGGTATCAGCGGCATTCTGTCTTGCTTCGATGCGGAGACGGGCAAAGCGATATGGCGGCACGAGTTCTCCAAGAGTTTCAAGACGACTTCTCCGCTTTACGGCGCGGCGATGTCGCCGGTGGTGGACAGCGGCTTGCTCATCGCTCACGTGGGCGGGCATGACGACGGGGCGTTGATGGCGTTCGATGCGAGGAGCGGGACGGTGCGGTGGCGATGGGCGGGGGACGGTCCAGGCTACGCCTCGCCGATCGTGGTGAACATCGGCGGTGTGCGGCAGGTCATCACACAAACGCAGAAGATGTGCGTCGGCGTGGAGGTGGCGACGGGGCGATTGCTATGGAGTCTGCCCTTCACGACGCAATATGACATGAACATCATCACCCCGATTGCCGTCGGTGATGTGGTGATTTTCGGTGGCTATCATCAGCCCACCTTCGCTGTCCGCGTGCGCAAAAGCGCTGACAGATGGGCGGTAGAAAAACTCTGGCAAACCAGTGACGCGACGTTCTTCATGAGCACACCCGTCGCCAGTGGGAATCGGTTGTATGGTATGAGCGAAAAGCGCGGGGGACAGATGTGTAGCATCAATCTCATCACAGGGCAAGTAGAGTGGACGGGCGAGGCTCGCTTCGGCGAGAACGCGGCTGTATTCGACGCGGGTTCTGTGTTGCTCGTTCTGACGACGAATGCCCACCTGCACGTCTTTCAGAAGAACGGGGCAGCGCTCAACGAGGTCGCTCGCTATCGCGTCGCGGACAGCCCAACGTGGGCCAGTCCCGCGTTCGCGGGCAATCGTGTGCTGGTCAAGGACGCGACGAGTTTGACGCTGTGGGAGTTCGCAAGATGAGAGGTAGGCACATCAAATCATCGCATAGATTCATCCTCCTTGTCTCTCTCGTGCTGTTCACCTTCAGCCAACTATTGTCCGCCGTTGTCTCGCCAGCGTGGCGGCACTATCGCGGGAGCGAGCGGCAACTGGGCGTGGCGGCGGGCAGATTGCCTGAGAAACTCAAGCCGCTGTGGAGGTTCAAAACGGGGGGAGCCGTGATGTCCTCGCCGGTGGTGGCGAACGGGCGCGTGTTCGTCGGCTCGCTCGACAAGCACGTTTACGCGCTGAACTTGAGCAACGGGAAAAAAATCTGGTCGTTCAAAACGGGTGATAGCATCGAAGCCCCGCCCTCAGTCATCGGCAACGCAGTGGTCATCGGCTCGGCGGACGGTTTTCTTTACGCGCTGGACGCGGCGACGGGCAAGCTGCGTTGGAAGTATCAGACCGAAGACAAAATCCTGGGCGCGGCGAACTGGGCGACCGCGCCCAACGGACAGGGAACGTGGATCGTGGTGGGCAGCTACGACAACCGTGTGCATTGCGTCCATGCCGACACGGGCAAGCGCATTTGGACCTACGAAACCGGGAACTACATCAACGGCACGCCTGCTATCAGCGACGGGAAGGTGATTTTTGGGGGTTGCGATGGCATCATTCACGTCGTCAAACTGACGGACGGCGAGAAAGTGAACACTATCGAGGTGGGCGACTTCATCGCCGCCTCTGTCGCCCTGGATGGACGGTTCGCCTTCATCGGGCACTACGGCAATGAGTTCCTCTGCGCCGATATTGCGACGGGGAAAATTATGTGGACGTATCGGGACCGCGCGTTTCCGTTTTTCTCCTCGCCGGCGGTGACAGCGGACCGCATCGTGGTCGGCTCCCGCGACAAGCGCGTGCATTGCATCCGCCGTCAGGACGGCAAGCCGCTCTGGACGTTTCGCACGCGGGGCAAGGTGGACAGTTCGCCCGTGGTGTGCGATAATAAAGTGGTGGTCGGCTCGGAAGATGGGCGCGTTTACCTGCTCCGCCTCAGCGATGGCAAGGAACTCTGGTCCTACCAAATCGGTGAACCGGTGATGAGTTCACCGGCTGTTGTGGACGGCAAAATCATCATCGGCGCGGATGACGGCTATGTATATGCATTCGGGGCAGCAGC
>JANWYM010000713.1 GCA_025055355.1 Abditibacteriales bacterium | reverse complement strand
AAGATAAATGTAGGCAACTGCGTAACTCTTAGGAACTACGAGCGGACGTTCTCGACAACGGTCAGCGTCTGATTAGCGGCTTGTGGACCGAGGCGCTCAACTTTCCCGCTCGTCCAACGGATTTCTACCTCGTCTACTTGTTGAGCGGCGCCCAGCCCGAAATGCAGCGCGGGTTCGCTGGCAGAACAATAACTGGAGCCTGACCGCACCGTTCGCGTTAGACTCATCCTCCCGACTTTCACGGTGACCGTGGTTCCAATCCCACTGCGGTTGGTTAGGTTTCCGCGACAGCGCACGCGCAGCCAGCGGTTCGGCGTTCGCGTGTCGTTGCGCAGCAGGCGGGGCGCTCCCATGTTGGCGGTTACCAGCAGGTCCACATCGCCGTCGTTGTCGAAGTCGCCCCACGCCGCGCCCCGCCCGATGAGCGGTTTTTGTGCCGCCGCACCCGTTTGCGCGGTGACGTCGCGGAACGTGCCGTCGCGTTCGTTGCGGAAAAACAGCATCCTTTGCGCGTAGCCGACGGGCGCGGCGTCAATGTGCCCGTTCACCGCGAAGGCATCTTGAAAGCCGTCGTTGTCGAAGTCCACGAAGCCGACGCCGAACGTGACGCGCTTGAGGCTGGGGGCGTATAAGCCCGCCGCTGACGCCGCGTCCGCGAACTCGCCCGGTGCCTCTTCGCGGAAGAACGCCAAACCTTCATCCACGAAGTTGCCGATGAGCAGCGTCCAGCGTCCGTCGTTCAACACATCGGCAGCGTCAATGCCCATCCCCGCGCGCGCTAATCCTTCCTCGGAGAGTGCGACACCCGTCTCCATCGCCACCTCGCGGAACGTGCCGTCGTGATTGTTGCGGAAGAGGAACGTCGGCTCGGTGTCGTTCGCCACAGCGAGGTCCTCCCAACCGTCGCGGTCGAAGTCGAACACGACTACGCCCAACGATTTGCCCACGTGCGCGGCGATGCCTGCCTTCTGGCTGACGTCAGTAAACGTCCCGTCGCGGTTGTTGTGGTAGAGAAGGCACGTTTCGCCGGGATATTCGTGGGGGCGGCAGTAGGCTTTCTCGGGGAAGCCGCACCACTTATCCGTGGCAGGCGTCCACTGCACGTAGTTGCACACGAACAGGTCGAGCCATCCGTCCTTATCGTAGTCCAGCCACGCGCAACTCGTGCCCCACTTCAGGCTGCCGACCTTGGCTTTTTCCGTTTCATCCACGAACACACCTTTGCCCGTGTTGCGGAACAAGCGGTTCGGACCGACGGCGGTGGTGATGTAAACGTCCTCCCAGCCATCATTGTCGTAATCCCCTACACAGCAGCCCATCGCGTAAATCTCAACATCCAGCCCAGAGCCGCGCGTGGCGTCGGTGAACGTGCCATCGCGGTTGTTGCGATAAAGCGCAAGGGTTGTGGGTTGGAACGTTGGCACGTTGGAACGTTGGAACGTTGGCACGTTGGAACGTCGGGATGTTGGGACGTTGGGACGTTGGGACGTTGGGACGTCAGCAGGTTCTGACGTGCCAACCTGCCGACGTGCCAACGTGCCAACGTGCAACCAACTGCCGTTCAGCAGCAGAATGTCCAGCCAGCCGTCGTTGTCGTAATCGAAGAAGGCGCAGCCTGCGCCCATCGTTTCGGGCAAGTATTTGCGTCCCGTCGCGCCCGCGTTGTGACGGAAGCGGATGCCCGCCGGGGCGGTGACATCCGTAAAGATGAATCGCGCAAGGGGCGGCGGGGCAGGGCGGCAGCCCGTCAGAGCGAGGACAATCAGAGTCACAGTCAGCAGATTTCGGGAGCGGACGGAACAGGTCGCCCGCGCCGCCGTCGCGGAACCGTCGCGGTGCGAGGGAGGAGATTTTTCCCCTGTGTTCTTCATCCGTTGGCTCATTGTCCCGCCGCCTCCCATCCCACCTCTGTCAAAAGGCGTTGCAAGTGGTGTTGTGTCTCCGCGTCTTCGGGCGCGAGACAGCGCGCTTTTTGCGCCCACTCGATGGCTTCGGCGTAGTCGCCATGGCGAGCGTAGAAGCAGGACAACGCCAGAAATGCAGCCCGAGAGGGTGGACGTGCGTCGGCGTCGCTCAACAGGCGCGTGCGTTCCAGCTCTCTTGCGCGCAAGGTGCGGTAGATGGCTTGCTGTTGTCGGGCGATGTGGCGATGTCCCAGCCGCCCGCAGACACGAGCGAAGGCGTAGCGGGCTTGGAGGTGTTCGGGGTTGAGCCGCAAAGCGACGGCGTATGCTTTTGCTGCCTCCGTCCATTGCTGCTGACGCTGAAACAACGCCGCTCGCCGCAGGTGCGCTTCAAAGTCGTTGGGGTCAAGGGCGAGCGTGCGCTCGAGATGCTGTTGGGCGGAACGCTGTGAGGTTTCTATGTTAGAACGTTGAGGTGTCCCTTCCAG
>JANWYM010000712.1 GCA_025055355.1 Abditibacteriales bacterium | reverse complement strand
AGGCTGAGGAGCGTCCTGCTGTCTCAGCCTCAACCCTGTCAGCCCCGTTCTATCTGCCGGTGCTATCAGATTGGCAGATGACACTCGACCTTGATGAAAGCGACGGGGTTTCCTGTCGGGGTGCCGCCGCTGCAATCGAAGAGCGGGATGAAAATAGCCGTCTGCCCCGGCGGACAGTAGGGCGTGCGGGGCGGGATGCTGTAAATGATGCTGCACAGACGCACCGCGTCCTCCGGTCGCGGGCAGAGCGTTAGCGTTTGCGTCCCCACCTGCACGAGGATGATGAAGTAAACGTCAAAGCAACTCTGCGCGGGCAGGGGGAAGCCGACACGACGCTGCTGGATGAACCCCCGCGAAGGGATAGGCACGTTCATCTGCTGTCCAGCGATGACTTGGAACCGCGCCCCTTGTTGAGGGTCGAACACCCCCGGCGGTATGGTGCCCGTCAAATTCATGGACAGAATCTCCGTGTCAACGTGCATCAATCCGGTTTGGGGGTCGGTGATGGGGTTGCTGCGCAGGACGCGGGTAGGACCAAAGGCGGTGGTTCTGATACAACGTTCCGTATCCGGCGTGCCTTGCTGCGTCGCTGCGCAGATTTCAAACGCGCCCCTGGAATTGAAGTCATCTACCCCAGCGGGCGGGAAGGTCGGCTGCCATTCGAGTTGCCGGCGGGGGATGTGCCGCACGCCTAAGATGTCGGCGATGGGTTGTCCGGTGATGGGGTCAAACACGGTGGCGGCGTGCGGGGCACGATAGGGTCGGTTGAGGGGCGGGAGGGCGTCCACCACGGCGCGGGGTTGTGTCTGCCCCACCCCTGCCGTGCCGAACGTGGTCTGCACCTCGAAGAACACGTCGAAGAAACTCTGCGCCGGGAAGAAGGCGGGGCTTGGTCTTCTCTGTTCCACCTGCCCGTTGGAGGGCATGTCCGCATCGTTGACGAGGATGATCGGACCTAACACCCGACTCGGTCCGGTCAATTGCAGGGCGACTATCTCCGTCTCAATCTCCGCCAGCCCGTCACAGTCATTATCGCCGGGGTGGCTGCGCTTGACGAGCGTCGGACCGGTCAGGCGAATGACCTCATCGGCGATGCCGTCGAAGGTGAAGTCAATCTCCAACTGCGCCTCGGAGTCGAAGCAGTCCACGCCTTCCAACGGCGGGCAGTTGTCCCACTGGCGTATGACCCGATGGATGACCGCTTTCAGGATCATCCCTGAAGGCTGTCCGTTGGACATAAGCAGAGGGATGCCAGTTCTCGGCAATTGGCTCTTATACTCCTTGCCCACTGGCGGGAGACGATTGATGTTGATGTTCTCGACGGACATGCGGACGGGGGATTCCATGCGCAGGTTGATCGTCTGATTTTGCCGCGTCACGTCAATCTCCGCAAAGACGTCGAAGAAACTGTCCGCTGTGCCTCGTCTGGGATTCCTCACGATGATTTGCCCGGGCGACGGCCGGTCCTTCCGCTTGCAGACGCGAAGGTTACCAATCTCGGGATGGAAGCCCGTCAGCGTCATCATCAGAATCTCTGTGGGAATCGTGTTGCCTTGCGGCATGTCGCGTTTGACAATGGTGGGACCAGAGAGAATCACCTCCGTTGGGCGAGTTGCCCCGGGCAGCACGAGGCTGAGAACCGCGTCGGACTGGAAACAGTCCGCTCCGGAGGGTAAAGGAATTCCGACTATCTGACCGACCGCCAATTTGTGAGATGCCCCAACGCCGACTAACGCCAAACAACTCAGAGCGACAAGGTAAGGCTTGAATCTCATTTTGGTCTCCTCCGTAAGATTACTGTCAACGGATTTCGGTAGCGGATCAAACAGATTCAGTGGATACCAGCCGCGAAGTCATCTGTTTAATCCGCTATCGAACTCCGCTGACAGCAAGTAGTCAAACTGAACGCCGTCAGACGGACTCTTCTCTGCGCTCAGAATGACGCTTGTTGAAAAGGCTCTTACATCTGGCAGATACCCAGTTCTGTCAGAGATTCTTGGCTCATGCCAGAGGGTGAGCGATGAATTGTAGGGGCGATTTCCACATACGCTCCCCACCCGTTTTTACGGTTTGCGACTCTCAGTGTTTATCTAAGTCAGCCTCACCTCCTTTGCAGGTCTGGCACTTTCGCTTTCCCCATAGACAGTTCACAGCGAGCGACCGGCTCGCCGTCCACACGGGCGGTGACTTTGAACACGCCGCCAAAGGAGACCATCTTCACCGCCTCGACCTCGTAAAGAATCTGGTCGCCAGGGAACCACGTTGGCAGGTTGGCAGGTTGGCACGTTGGCACGTTAGAACATTAGAACGTTAGAACGTTGAACCTGCCAACGTGCTAACGTGCCAACGTTTAAGGATACTGCCGTATGATGCCCCGTGCCACTGAGGACAGTG
>JANWYM010000711.1 GCA_025055355.1 Abditibacteriales bacterium | reverse complement strand
CTGCACCTTCCCCAGACGTAGCCGCGCCGGGTAGAAGCGCACGGCGAACAACCCTAACAATCCTGCAATCGCGCCCGAGGCGCCGACGGTGGGCGCGTCCCATTGCGCGACCAGGGCAATCCCCCAGTAGAGAAGGTTGGCTGCTAACGAGCAGGCGAAATAGGTCAGCAGAAACAGCCACCATTCCAGCGCGTCCTCCATCGCGCTGCCGAACAGCCATAGAAAGAACAGGTTAAACAGCAAGTGCCACAGGTCGGTATGCAAGAAAAGGTTGGTCAGGAGCGTCCACGCTTGTAGTGCGTGCGGCGAGAAGCCGTAGCGCTCGTGGATGGCGTAAGGGTCGGGTTGCCCGAAGATGAACCACACGAACACGACCACGTTGACGAGCATCAGCCCGCACGTCGCTAAGGGGATGCGTCGGGTGGGTCTGTCGGTGGCGAAAGGAAGGAGCATTGTTCGTGACCAGTGACCGATGAACCGTGACCAGCGGGGAGTTGTTTGTCGTTGCCGCTTACTGGTCACAGGTCATTTTGCCATATTTCCGCTCCAGTTCTTCCCGCAAGTCCTTCACGACGACACCGTGGCTGCCGTCGGCGGTTTCAGTGACTCTTTCGACCTGTCCGTCCCGGCGGCGCTCGTAGCGTTCGCGGGTGGGATCAGCGAGGAGGGGGAAGTAACGTCCGTCAATGTCGGCGTAGAGGTCGTAGCGCCCCAAGACTGTCTCGTTGACGCTGTCGCTGTCGTCCACTTCCAGGCGTCCATTCCGTTGGAGGAGGCGAAACGCACCGTCGGGGGAGGCAAAGCCCACGAAGAATTGTGAGAACCGCTTGATGAACAGGTCGGCATTGTAGGGGTGGAGGCGCCGCTGCCCTTGATGTTCGACCTCTTCAAACAGGCGGTTGCGTACGATGCGGAACGATTTCCGTTCGTGTCCCAAGGGGATCTGCGAGACGAATACGTCGGGGCTGTGCGTCAACAGCAGGTTGCGGAAGCCCGAGGCGGCAATTTTGGAGTAGGAGGTGTGCACCACGCTCCCATCGTAGTCGACGTCGTGAATCACGAGGCCCTCCTCGTAGGCGTGCACCGCTTCCTCGTAGCGCTCGCGGCTCCAGGTGTATTCGATGTAGTCGTTGATGTCGCCGTAAAGGATGGGGGCGCGGCGGAACTGCCGCTGCGTCATGTCCAAACGCTGGGGATGATATTCCTCGCACAGGGCGCGCCATAGGTCAAGGTCGTAAACGGTGTCGGAACTAAAAAACACCCGCTCGTTGGCGGTGCGAAACTCGTAGCCGAACGTCGGCGGACCGTGCCAGCACGGTCCTTTGAGTGGACGCACGGTCAGCCCTACGGTGGCGTCCACGAAGTCGTTTTGTTCCGCTTCGTAGAAGCGGCGGTCACTGAAAACGTAAAACAGTTCCGGGTCCACCCATGCCTTGAGGAGGGGGTCTTTGAACAGCATCCGAGGGCGGTTGGTTTGCGGGTGGATGACGACCTTGGCTTGGGTGGGGCTGACCGGCTCGCCGGCGGCGTCCACGACGCGCCACGTCCAGCCCTCTTTCGCGCCGGGCGGGGGAACGGGCGCGATGCGGTAGAGGGCTCTTGGCCCAATTAACACCTTCTCCACGAACGTCGCGTAAGGCGTTTGAACGATGCGTTTCTGGTCGGGGGACAGCGTGCGCTCCAGGGCGGCTTGGGCGTTCCTCTCCCATTCTTCATGAATGGTTTCCGTCGTGATGAGGCGTAGGCGGTGGGGAATGTCGGGCGTATAGCACATAAACAGGGCGACGTCCGTAAACCAGCGGCGATGGTCTTCGTGCGAGTGCGTGGCGAAAAAACCGCGCACGGTGCTGATGCCGTCACCGCCCAGCACGCTGAACAACGGTCCACCCATGTCCAGCACGTATTGTGCGCCTCGGACGGTGATACGATAGCCGATGCTCTTGCCCGTGCGCGAAAACGGACCGGAATCGCCGATGAAGTCAACGCGAATGCCCTCGTCTGTCGCACGTGTGTTCATCACAGCACCTAATAGAGCAGGGACGGCTCGGCGGGAGCCTCGCCCTCCCGCCGCCGAGCCGACGGTGCGTTGGGGAGGCTCTCAAGGCTCCAGCCGTCAGAAATCCTCCAACTTCACCTGTCCATCCATGATCGTGAAGCCGACGATTTGGAGTTCCCACGTCGGGTCAAGGTTGTGCGTCAGTTTGCGGTCGTTGGTGACGACGTAGCAACCCCACTCTTTCGCCTCGCGCGCGATGACGTCGTCCGCCGATGTGCCTGAAGGCACTAAGCGAATCTCGCCCCGCTGCACCAACCGCATCAATTCCTCCCGCTGGTCAATCTGGAACGGCAAACTCGCGTCCGCGTAAATGAGGATGGGGAAGAAATCGAGCGTGC
>JANWYM010000710.1 GCA_025055355.1 Abditibacteriales bacterium | reverse complement strand
GTTGGTAAACAGGTAGCCCACCACCGCGTAGGGAACAAGTGGCAGGGAGAACTGCAGGATCTGCTTGAGCAGCGAACGGTCAAAGACCACGCCAGCCACCAGCGCCCGTAGTCGCCAGAGTCCGATGCCTCCCGCACACAAGGGCGCGAGGATGTATGCCCCCATGACCGTGAGGAGGGACGCTCTGCCGATGAAGAAAAGCGCAGCGAGGATAAGCACAATTTGCGCGCGTTCGGCGGCGAGCAGCGCCCCTTGCAGGCGCGGCAACTTGGCGGCTTGCAGCGTCTGCTGCACGTGCACCCAAAAGGCGGTCGCCAGACAATGCGCCAGAATGAGCGGATGCGCCGAGGCAGGTATGGTCAGCCACTCGGCAATCGGCGGCAGCCACCAAGCGGAGGTGATAAGGACGAGCAGCAGATTCGGGACGAGAATCAACAGCCGCGTCCAGAAGGTGCGCGCCACGCGCCCCGTCTGCACGAACTCCTCGCAGCCGTAGCGCGAAACCGAAACCGCCGTCCACTGCACGGCGACCTGACTGACGCCCTGCGAGGCGGCAATGATGGCGGCAATGCCCCCGTAGCCCGCTGAACCTAAAAGGCGTGTAGCCAGCCAGATCGCCGCAAACGAGAGGGCGGAACTGACCGCCTGGGAACCGACTAAGGCGAGGTAGTTTTGCGGTCCGCAGCGGACATCCCAATCCGCTGAGCGACGCGCGTTGTCCTCGGCTGACGGGGGCTGGGTTGTCAAACTTGTTTCAATCGTGAAAGCCATCAGGGGTGTTGGGAACCCTTAGCACGCGCCACTCGAGGAGCTGGTATTGCCGCCCGCATTCCGCGCAGGTCGCCTCTCCCTTCACAGGTTGAAGTCGCACGCCGCACTCGCACGCCCACCCGCGCACGCGAGCGGGGTTGCCGTAAACGAGCGCGTAGGGCGGCACGTCGCGTGTGACCACGCTGCCCGCGCCGATGAAGGCATATTCGCCGATCGTCACGCCGCACACCACCGTCGCATTCGCGCCGATCGTTGCCCCGCGCTTCACCAGCGTCGGGCGGTAAAACTCCGGCGCGTTGCGTGAAATCGCTGAGCGCGGCGTCAGAACGTTGGTAAACACGCACGACGGTCCGCAAAACACATCGTCCTCCAGCGTGACGCCCGTGTAAATGGAGACGTTGTTCTGAATCTTGACGTTGTTGCCGATGGAGACATCTGAGGCGATGAAGACGTTTTGCCCGATGCGACAGTTCTTGCCGATTTTGGCGTTCTTCATGATGTGGCAGAAGTGCCAAATCATCGTGCCTTCACCAATATCGCACGGCTCATCAACATAGGACGATTCGTGAACGAAGTAGGGGCGTTCTTTCATGGTCTGTCGCCCGTGAGCAAAGCAGTAGCCTTCAAGTTACGTGGAGGAGAGACCCGCCCTTCCGATGCGCAACCTGTTCAGCCTCCAAACGTTTGTCCAATCCGCGTAGTCGGGCGGTATTATACCTGAAGCACCCCACATTGTCAATTCGGCATAGCCCCTCAGTTGAGGAAGACGGGCTGCCCCAAGACGCGCATCTCCCATACGCCTCCCCCTACCTGGGGCGTCCTGACGCTCTTTTTGAGGAAACGCTCTATCAGTTCGATGACGAACTCCAGTCGCTCTGCGGTTGAAGTCATCTCCAGTAACCCCTGTTTCACAAGGGCGGGCGCGACGAGCAGCGAGGCCGCCCAGAAGGACAGCAGGACAGGTTCGCTCTCTGGGATGTCGGACACGTCCAGATTCGTCCCCGTTAGGAGAGCGGTCAGATAGGGCACGAGCAGTTGACGCGTGCGCTCCACGAGTGCGGAGAGTTGCGCCGGCTCCCCAGGGGTCTCATCCTCCAAGAACGTCACCGCGCCGCGCAAGTAGCCGTCCTCCTCCCAGTAGCGCGTGATGCGGAAGCGTTCCTGCCCCAGCGTGAGGAGGTTCATCCGCCCATCGGGCAACCGTTCCACATTAATGATGCGCGCCCGCGTGCCCACCAAAAACGGCGTCGCCGGCGCACCGACCTCGCTGCCCTCCCGAATCAACACCACGCCGAACGTGCCGTCGCCCTCCAGACAGCGTTGAATCATTCGCTTGTAACGCTCCTCAAAGATGTGCAGCGGCAACGCCATGCCAGGAAAAAGGACAACGTGAAGCGGAAACAATGACAGTTCCATGGTAGGTGAACAAGTTCAGTAAGTCACAATTGTCTCGCACCCCGCCGACGCCAGGTCAGCGGGAGGGCAGGCAAACCAAGGGGAGCGCATTACGCAAAATTTGCAACCTTGTAGGAGCGCGCCCTGAGGGCACCCGTAGGGGCGGGCGTCCCTGCCAGCCCGCTTCCGTCACCGCAATAGGGCTGGCAGGGACGCCCGCCCCTACGGGTGCC
>JANWYM010000070.1:1727-12146 GCA_025055355.1 Abditibacteriales bacterium | reverse complement strand
GTTGCATGATTCGTCGTGAGCGTTTAGCGTTTGTTGTGTTGTTGTGCAATTTGCTTTTTACGTCCCATGCCTTCGCCGTCCGTCTGCAATACAACGTGAAGAAGGACGACGTCTGGAAACTCAAGACCACGATGAAAGGCACGGGGACAGCGGACCTCGAGGCGGGCGGGCAGAAGCAGTCCCTCCCGATGGAAATGGACTTCGAGAGCGTCACCACGCAGAAAGTCACGGCGGTGGAAGCGGACGGCACGTTTGAATCTACGGTGGATTACAAGTCGGAGAAAATGAAAGTCACCATTGGCGGTTTCGAGCCGCCCATCCCCCCAGCGTCTACGCCCAAGCCCATCACCATGAAGATGAACAAATTCGGCAAGGTGCTGGAAATTAAGGGGCTGGACAACGCGGGTGGCGCGGGCGGACCCGACTTCAACCGTCTGTTCAGTGCCATGCCCAACGTATTTCCCGATAAAGACCTCAACGTGGGGGATACGTGGGATATTGAGTCACCCAAGGAGTTTCCCCTCAAAGGGAAGGGTAAACTTCTCACGGTCGAGAGCGGCATCGCCAAGGTTGAATACACCGTCGAGATAGGGTTGGACGCGCTGGCGGGTTTGTTCAAATTCCCCGGCGCCGAGAACATCAAAGTGAGCGGTAAAATCACGGGGAAGACGACCACGCTCATCAACCTCGCCAACGGCATGCCAACAGGGGGCGAGGGGACGATGGACATGGACATCACCATCGAAGTCCCCGACCAAGCCAACATTCGTCAGGTGATTAAGATGACGCTGAAGATGGAGACGGTGAAGTAGGAAGGTTGAGGCATGGCGGACCTGACTGCCCGACTGCGGCGGATTCGCCTGCTGGCGCTGGACGTGGACGGCGTTCTCAGCGACGGGCGCATTGTCCTCAGCAGCGACGGACGCGACTGGAAAAGTTTCGACGCGCAGGACGGATTTGGCATCGTCTGCGCGCAGCGGCAGGGGCTGCGGGTGGCGCTCATCAGCGGGCGCACGTCCGAGGTGGTCCTGCGGCGTGCCCAGCAGTTGAAGATCGCCGATGTGATGCAAAACTGCGACGACAAGCGTGAGGGGCTACGCACCCTGCGGGCGAAGTATCAACTCGCAGCCGAAGAGGTTGCCTTCATGGGAGACGACCTCTTCGATCTGCCTGCCCTTCAATCCGTCGGTGTCAGTTTCGCCCCCGCCAACGCCGTCGCCGAAGTGCGCGAGCGGGTGGATTACGTCACTGCCCGCAGCGGCGGCGCAGGTGCGGTGCGCGAGGTGATTGAACTCATCCTCAAGGCACAGGGGCAGTGGGACGCGGTCGTGCAAGCGTTCATCGCAGGGGACTGTCAACAGATTTCGGTGACGGATTAAACCGCGCCACGCTTGCCCGTTGCACCTGTTACCGGAGTCTGTTGACAGCGCTCTGCGCTCTCTGCGTCCTTGGCGGTGAAACACCTCCTACCGCGTCCACGCCTGTTTCAGCAGCCGCAGCCAGTTCCCATGCATGATGTTGCGCACATCTTCTTCTTTGTATCCCCTTTGCCGCAACAGGTCAGGGATTTTCTGCAAGTCTGCAATGGTGTCCAAGTCGTGCGGGCACTGCTCCTGGCCGTAGCCCCCGTCCAAATCTGAACCGATGGCGGCGTGCAGTGTGTTGCCTGCAAGTTGACAGATGTGGTCAATGTGGTCGACGAACATCGTCAGATTGCACACGGAGTTATCGGTCACACCTTTCTGCCAGTTTGGATAAATCATCCACGCGTCCATGGACCCGCCGATGACGCCGCCGCGCTCGATGAGGAGTTGGATTTGCTCGTCAGAAAACTGCCGGTCGCCGGGGCAGAGCGCGCGGCAGTTGTTGTGGCTCGCCAGCACAGGACCTTCAAAAATTTCCAACGCCTCGAAGAAACTCTCATCCGCCATGTGCGTGAGGTCGAGCATCATCCCCACTTCATCCAACGCCTTCAACAGCGCAGGACCGCGCGCCGTCAACCCCCCGACCGTTCCCGTCCCGTGCGCATACGCGCTCACGCCGTAATGCACGAGGCTCACGATACGCAGCCCGTCGTCCCACCACTCAGCCACCTGGTCAGGCGACACAATTGGGTCTGCGCCCTCCATGCTGATGATGAAACCGAGCGGCAGTTGCTCCCTCTCTTCTGGCCTCGCGTGCATCCACTCCTGAAAGTGTCTTTCCAGCGTCGCCCAGTCTTTGAGGAGGCGCGCTTTGCCCTGCGATGCCAGCACCCGATAATACGCCAGTTGTCCCTGCGCCACCGCGTAGGCAACTTCCTGACTGGGATAGCCCGGCCGTGGATTACCCGGATACGCCTTGCGCGCGATGACGGTGGCGGCGCTGACGGCGACGCCCCCCGCGCGCATCTCCGGGAACGCCACCGTGCCACGCCCCCGCCCCTTCCGGTCCATCTGGTCTCTCTCCGCCTCCCGAATCTCATAAACTGTTTTCTCCAAATCTCGCCGCCAGTCCAGGGCGTTCATAGCGAGGTCGAGGTGCATGTCAATGACGAGCATGAGCGCCTCTCCTTCAAGAATCGTCGTCCTCCTCGTCCCCGAACCTCAAAAAACGACCGACGAGGGCGGTTTTCATGCGGCGCGGTGTCCCCTTGAGGACAGGGATGACTCCTTCGAAGATGTTAGAAAAAAACCGTCACCCGCCGCTTGCCTAACTTCCCTTCCCTCGTGGGAGGAGGGAGCAGAGGGTATCAGCAACGGCATCACTTATGTCCTCCCCATTACTGCACCACCTTGAAGTAATCCTGATCCTTGGCGATGAACTCCGCAATCTGCGACAACTCGCCCGCATCCGCCCACACGCCCCGACACGTGCCGCAGGTGTTGAGGCGGATGCCCGAGCCGTAAGTGTAACTCCGTTCAATCATCGGCTCGTAGCAGAGCGGACACATCAACGCTCGGCGTGACTCCAGCACAGCGTCCAGGTGCACCTTCGTTTGACCCAACTGCTGCTCCAACTGCTTGAGTTGCTCTGGGCTACGCTGCATGAGAACGGGGAACTCGGGCGCGTCCACCCACATCCCGCCGCAGGCTTTGCAGGTGTCCAGGCGCAGCCCATCATACACCCCGCTGCTCAACGGCTTATCGCAGCGTGGGCAGATGAAACCGCGCTTGCCTTCGAGAATCGCCCCGCACGCCCAGCAGACTTTGCTCGCCGTCGGGTTTGGCTGCTTGCAGCCGGGGCACTCGACGTTGGTGAGGAAGCCCATCGCCTGCTGGGCTTTCTGCCGCACGTCGGGTTGGAAGGGGGGGTGAGTGGTTGAAGCCGCTGAGGCAGTCGCCCCCGTGATGCGATGGTGAATCGCCCGCAACTCACCGTCGTCGACCCAGATGCCCCTGCACTGCGGGCAGCCGTCTAACTTAATCCCCGGTGAGTGTTTGAACTCAAACTCCACCAGCCCCACGCGGCAAGTCGGACAGGATATTTGCACCTTGCGCTCTGTCAAAAGCACGTGGGCTTGAAAGGTGTCCTCCAACTCCTTGAGTCGCGCCGTCTGCGCCTGCGCCACCGTCGTCAACTCCCTATGGTCGAACCACACTCCCCCACAGCCATCGCAGCCATCCACCGTCACACCCCCCAAGGTCAGGGGGAACAGCAACCGTTCACATCGAGGACAGTTTCTCATCATGCCCCCTCCTGTCGAAGGTCCTAAAGTAGGACAAGTTGGTAACTTGTCCTACTTACAAGGACAAGGTCAAATGGATGGATTGACTCATTCTTCGATGATTTGAGGAATTGCTCGTGTCTCAACTGAGACACCCCGCCCCCGCAGCCATCACCTCCGCCGGGGATGGCTTCGCTCCGCTCGCCATGACAGGCCTTTTCAAGGGATTATACAGAAATCCGCTAATCGCGGTTTGCTGTCAACTCATAACAAACGAGAGGTAGGGGCGGGCGTCCCTGCCAGCCCTCATCCATACAATTCGTTGGAGACGCGTTGACAGGAGAGCAACAAAAAGCGATTGACGCACACCCCTCAATTGATTTTGTTCCGTTGCGCTCTCATTCTATCACGGTAAGAGAGCAAGGTCAAATGCTTGACAGTCGGCGTTCGGCTGCTGTATCATACCGAGGCAAGGTGAGGTTTAAGTCTTATCAGGAATCTGTGGCAATCAAATGGGGGACGCCATCTCATGAAACTTCAGCACAAAGTCGCTCTCATCACCGGCGGTGGCACGGGCATCGGGCGCGCCTGCGCAGTGTTGTTCGCGCAGGAGGGCGCGAAGGTAGCCCTCGTCGGACGGCGCATGGAGCCGCTGCAAGAAGTGGAAAGGCAGATTCAGCACGCGGGCGGCGCCGCGCTCTCCGTTCCAGCGGACGTGACCAACGAGGCGGAGGTGCGGCGGATGGTGGAGACCGTCATCAATCAGTGGGGACGGATTGACGTTCTCCTCAACAGCGCAGGCACGAGCGCGAAGGGCAGCGTGGTGGAAACGTCGGTGGAAGAGTTCGACCGGGTGATGCAGGTCAACGTGCGCGGGACGTTTCTCACCTGCAAGTATGTGATACCGCACATGCTGAGGCAAAAGAGCGGCAGCATCATCAACATCGCCTCGATGTTCGGCTTGGTCGGCGTCCCGCAGCGTGTGGCGTATGCGACGAGCAAAGGCGCGGTGATTAACATGACGCGGGCGATGGCGATGGACCATGCCGCCGATGGCGTGCGCGTCAACTGCCTCGCCCCCGGCTGGGTGGCAACGGAGTTAAGCCTGCACATGATTTCGTTGGAACCTGACCCCACCGCTGCGCTTCAAGCGCGGCAAACGATGCACCCCATCCCGCGCGGCGGCAAGCCCGAAGAGGTTGCTGCCGCTGCGCTCTACCTCGCTTCAGACGACGCGCAGTGGGTCACGGGTGTGTGTCTGCCAGTGGACGGAGGATACACGGCGAGATGATACCTCCGCAACTTTCATGCTGCGTTCTGCGTCATGCTTATCGGTGTCCACGATGAGGAGACGTCTTCTCAAAGCGTTCGCTGGGGGTTTCATCGGCCTGCTCGTCCTCGCGTTAGGCGGCTATTTCTTCATGCGTTCCCAAGGCGCTTTGTCTATCGTCCATCGGATTGCTGTTGAACAGTTGGCAGCCGCTCTGGGAACGCCGGTGCACATCAGCCGCGTCACGGGCAACCCTCTCCGTCACGTTACCGCTCACCACCTGCGCATCGCCCCCGATGTCAACGCCCCGCGCGGTGCATTGTTTTGGGCGAATACCGTCGCTGTGCAATACCGGGGAGGCGACATCCTGCGCCGCAAGCCGTTTGCGGCGACGCTGCGCCGCGTCGTCGTTGCCGATTTCTCTCTCTTCCTTCACCGCAACGCGCGGGGCGAATGGAACTGGCAGCAACTCTTCCCCAAGAAGGCTGCGCCGCAGCAACTTCCGTTCTTCGCCGACGTCGTCTTTCAGGACGGCGTCATTCACCTGCGCGATGAGATGTCACGGGACGCGCGCGGGCGCCCACTCGCCCAAACGCTCCGCGTTCGTCGCGCCGTCCTCGACGCCCGCCATCGTTCTCTCGTGCGTATGCGCGCCGACCTCACAGGAGACTCGCTGCGCCACCTGCGCGTCAACGGTCTGATGACTCGCGACGGACGCGACGCGCGGTTGACGGCGCAGGTCTATCAGTTCCACCCGGCGTCGTGGTCGCAGCATTTCCCGCGCCCTCCCCTACCGCAGTTTCAACGCGGCGCGATCAACGGCACAATACGCCTCCAATCGCCTGACTTGTTTGCCCAGCAACTTCGCATCACCTTTGCCTCCGACCTCACCCTGCGCAATGCCGTCGTCCTCTCTCACGTCTGGCGGCGTCCCGTGCGCAACGTCCACCTCAGCCTAACCAGCGCAGGTGAAGTGGAGTTGACGGAAAAGACGCGGCTTGATGTGCAGGGGGCAATCGTGGGCTCTCTGCCGCACGCGCGCTCCGTCAAGGTCCGTGGTCGGTGGTCCGTGGTCGGCGGTCAATCCCACGTGAACGCGACGATGCGTTTCGACGACGTGGCTCTTGCCCCCTGGACGCAAGAGGTGTTTTTCTCTTTGCCGCTGGACGTGCACACAGGGCAAGCCAGCGGGACGGTCACATTGACGACCAGCGCGCACGGCTTGACTTTTGAGGGGCAAGCGGTCTTGTCCGACGTGACGGCGGGCGTCAAAAACGGACGCGCTCCGCTGCAGAATTTGACGTGGGCGGTTGACTTCAAAGCAGCCCGCGCCACCGTAGCCCGCGACGGCGTCGCGGAGCCTTCCGTCGCGGAATCTCCCCCCCTCACCCTGCATCTCACCGCGCGCGAGCGCAGCGGCAGCGTGCAAGCGTTGAACCTCAGCGGACGTTTTCATGGGAGCCATCAGGGGGACGGGAAGGTTGTCGTCAACGGTGCCGACCTGTCACGGTGGGCGCCCGCTGTCCTGTCGCCCCAGCAAGCCCAAGTCTTGAGCGGACGACTCAGCGCGAACTTGACAGCGACGTGGAACGCAAAACGCCAGCGCCCGCTGGTTGTTTTGGGCGATGTCTCAGTCGACAACTTGGCAACGCGCATCGCCAACGCGCCGCGCGCCTTCACGAACGTTGTCGCTCGACTCGCGCTGACCGAAGATGCCCTCATCGTGCGCACCGCCAGCGGACGGTGGGGCAAGTCGCGGGTGAGCGTGAGCGGGCGCATCACTCGTTTGGACCGCCCTGCGCTGTATCTGAACATTACGTCCCCGCAACTGCACGTCGCGGATTTGGCCGCGCTCGTTCCCTCCGCCCTTGACCTACCGCGTTTGCGCACGACGGGAGAGGGACACCTGCGCGGGCGGCTGACCGGCGCGGCGCACAACCCGAGTTTTGTCGGCACGGTGATGCTTCCCCAAACGCGCGCGGTTGTCCGCCAAGGGGAGGTCCTCGTCCCCCTCCTGAGCGCGACGGTATCGGTGCGGAATCTGACGGACCCGCAGTTTGACGTGCAGGGCGCTTTCGCCCAAGTGGACGTTTCGCGCCTCAAATTAACGGGGGGCGCAACGCCCGTTGAAATCCCTGCCCCGATGGAGGGGCGGTTTGTGGTATCTGGCACATCAAAGCGATGGCGTCTGACCGCAGAGGCCCGCTTACCAGTGGTGCGCGTCGGTGAGAACCATTTCACGCAGGTCAACGCAAGCGTCGTTTACGCGGACGACGTGCTGCGCGTGAATCGTCTGGAGGCAACAGCGGGGGGCGGCACGGTGAAAGGCACGGGCGTTGTCCGTTCCGTGCGCGCGCAGCCTGTCCTGCATTTCAACGCTGTGCTGAACGATGTCAACGTGGGCAAGCAGGGATTGTGGCTGGGCGATTGGGGATTGCAAGCAGCGCAGGCGAGCGGCAGCGGGTCCATCGAAGGGACGTGGGACGACCTTACCTGGCGCGGCGCATTCTCCACGCGCCGCGCGCGCTGGGCGTCAGAGAACGTCGCGGTCAGTGTCGAGGCGGCGGCGGTGACGGTCAGGGGACGCCTCCCCTCGCAACGGCGATCGGCGGCCCCTGACCGCGCTGCAACGCCAGACCGTAGGTCTGCAGAGGGCGCGGAACATGGCAGCGCGTCCCTCGCTTCTGTCCAGGCGCACATCGCCAGCGACGGCGGACAGGTGCGTTTTGAACTGGACACACCCCGCACAGTGGCATTCGCGTCAGCGCAAGCGGACTTGACGTGGCAGGACGGGACGCTGCTGGCTGAGAACGTCGCTGTCGCCGCGTGGGGCGGTGTGGTCACGACGGACTTGCTGCGGTATGACTCACCGACTCGCGGTATTGTCGGCACGCTCCGCGCCACGCGCCTCAACCTTCAACATCTCGCCCAAACGTTTGACTTGCAAACTGAACCCCGCGCCGTCGGCGCAACTGTCGAACTGTCGGGGACAACGGAGCGACTGGTGGCGCGTCTGAGCGTGCCTGAACTCCACTTGCCCAACGCGCCGCTGTCACAGACCGACGCCCTCGTGGTCTATCACAACCGACGGCTGGACTTCGACGAATTCAAAGCCCACCTCGCCGCCGGGACGTTCGCCGGACGCGGCGCAGTGGACTTTGCCGAATCGCCGCCCCAATTCCACCTCGAAGGGCAAGTGACGAACGTTCCCCTCTCGACCTGGCAATCGCTGTGGCGCGAGCAAAACCTCATGCTGAGCGGTGCGGCATCTGGCACGCTACTGGCGCGCGGCTCGGCGCGTCGGGCGCTTTGGCAGTTCGTCCTCACGGTCAGCGATTTCATGGGCGCAAACGTCCCCCAGAACGAACACGCGCCGCCAGCGCAGTGGCAATTCAAACGTCTGACGCTGGAAGTCAACGCAGCGATGAGTCAAAGAGTCAACGGGGAAAGGCAGCAGTGGACGTTCGACATCGGTCGTTGGACATTGACCGACGGCATCGTGCGCGCAGGCGCGCAACCGGTGCGGGAGTTGTCGGTGCGGGGGGCGACGGGCGCGGTGCGTTATGACAAAGGCATCGTGGACGCGAAGGGCGTTGCCGTCCAGACGTTGGACGGGACAGTCTCGGGACTGGACTTGCGATACGTGGTGGATACGGGGGAGGTGACTGGAGCGTTCAGCGTCCGCGATATTAACGCTTGGGCATTGGCGCAGGTCATGGGGTGGGAGGACTACCACGTTCACGGTGGCACGCTTCACGCGGAGAACGTGCGGGTGGGCGGCACGGTGGACCGTCCCACGTTCAACGGCGCGGTGACGCTGGTGGACGCAGACGTGGCGCACGCGTTCATCGAGGAAGCGCAAGCCCAGTTCACTGCCTCCCGCGACGCCGTCGTGCTACATACCGCGCACCTGCGGCAACGCGGCGCGACCTACCACGTCACCGGTCGGATTGAGGAGATTGATTGGCAAAAGCGAGACGCTCGCTTGCGGATGACCGTTGAGGGAAAAGACATCCACATCGCCGACATCGCGCGCCAACTGGAGATTTCGCTGCAAGCGGGGGGAGAGGTATCGCTCAAAGCCCAGGTGGGCGGCACGCTCCAAGACCCGACGGCGATGCTGCACCTGCGCGTGACGGACGGGCAACTCGGCGACGCGCCGCTGGACCTCGCCCTGGACGCGGTGTTGGAGGAGCATATTTTATCCATCAAACGCGGACGCCTCCGCACAGGCCAAGGGGGATTCGACATCCATCGGGGCACGCTGGACACACGCCCGAACGGGCGCATGGACGTCACCTTCAGTGGCCAGGACATCCCGCTGCAATGGCTGTTCGGCGCGCTGGGGATAGAGCGCAAGGTTGATGGGACGTTCGCCATTTTGGACGGCACGTTGGGCGGCACGCTGGACAAGCCGGCGGGCTCGGTGCGGCTCGTGGTGAAGAACCCGATTTTGGAGGGGGAACAATTGGGCGACCTCAGCGGACGATTGACGCTGGCGCACCGCGTTGTGCGCTTCGAGGACTTTCAAGCGCAACGCGAGAGAGCGACGGCGCGGCTTGCCGGCACGATTGACCTCGACCGCCACGTGGATCTGACGGTGACGGCGCAAGACGTGCCACTGCGTTGGCTGCGTCCATTCATTCCCAACGCCCCCCAACTTGGCGGGACCGCGCGGGTGACGCTCCGGGCGCGGGGGACGACGGACTCGCCCGACGTGATGGGAACGGTGGACGTGCAGAACTTAGTGGTGGGCGTCATCCAATTTGACCGGTTGCGCGTCGACCCGCTCACCATCACACGCAACGCCATCGTCATTGCGCCGGGGGCGTTGCGCCTCCTGCACCGCGCCGACGATGGCAAAGAGCATAGCATTATCGCCTCGGGCGCGATTCCGATTGTATGGCGTCCCTGGGGGCTTGACCGTGACGCACCACTGCATCTGGAAGCGCATGTTACCGAGGGCGACTTGGGGCTGCTGACCGCCTTCACGCCCTCGGTGCGGCAAGCGCGGGGAAGGTTGAGCGCCAGCGTCACGGTGGACGGCACGCTCAACACGCCACGCGTCGCAGGCAGCGCGGTCATCGCCGATGGGCGCATCGTGCTGCGCCCTTTCGACCACGTCCTGGAGAACGTCTCCGGGGCGCTCCTATTGTCGCCCGACAGGGCGCGTCTGGTATTGCAGCACCTCACCGGCAAACTCCGCCCGCGCGACAGCGAACGCACAGGGGGTGATTTTCTCGTGGACGGCAGCGTGCCGCTCTCCTACACCGACTGGGACCTCGACCGCCAGCAACCGCTGCAACTTCAGGTGCGCATTGATGAAGGCGACCTAAGCCTCCTCGCGTTCCTCCATCCCACCCTGTCCGCCTCCAGCGGCGCGTTGCGCGCGAGCCTAACCATTGCCGGCACGCCCGACGCGCCACACGTAACGGGCAACCTGTCCGTCAAGGATGGGATGCTGTCCCTCCCCGCCATCGGGGGGATGGTGGAGAACTAGCAA
>JANWYM010000070.1:0-1717 GCA_025055355.1 Abditibacteriales bacterium | reverse complement strand
GAGCGCAAAATCACGCTGCGCCATGTGAGCGGACGCATCCGCTCAAACTGGAACGGGCAAGGGCGTTCCCCCGCCGACCGCCTGTCAGAAGGGGAGTTCAAACTCACGGGCGACATCGGCCTGCCACCCGCCCTGGACGACCCACCGTCGGATTATCGCTACAATCTTGCGCTGCACGTGCGCGACGCAATTATTGCACCGCCCAACCTGTCACCGCTGTCGCGCATCTCAGGCGACGTTCTGTTGGTGACCGACCCCGCTGACGGACGCGAAGAACTGACCATTCACGAACTCCGTGGCTATGGCTTGGCAAACCAGGGGACGTTCCGCATCCACGGTTCCGTCAAGTTCGACCCGCTCGCGTGGAAGAGCATGTTACAATACAGCCGCAGTCCCGCGCCCTACGCGGAGATGCTGACGCCGCTGATGAGCAGCGACTTCCGCCTGGACCTGGACGCGACCAACCTGCGCGTGCTGCACCGCGTATGGGGAGGCGGCACGTTCAACGCGCATTTCACCGTGCGCAGCGTGCCGTCTGACCCCAAAGACTTCCTGCTACATCTGTGGGGATTCCGTCCCCCCACGCCGCCGACGCGACCTCCCGTTCCACGCGTGCAAGGGAGCGTCGTCATCAGCGACGGCGCGCTGCGCCTGCCGACCTCGCTGGTTGCGCTGTCAGCGACCACTGTGCTGCCGGAGTTTCCGCGACTGGACGTCACGATGGGCATTCACGGGCGCGTGCAGGTCTACAACCCGATTCTCAGCGCGTCATTTGCGCAGGGGCAACTGCGTGTATCTGGCACACCGCGCACCGTGAGTTTGCATCAAGTCGAGGACTTCATCGCTGACAGCGGGCGATTACGGCTACCGCGTGCGGACGCTCGCATTCGCCAAGCGCGAATTCGCGTGCAGGGCTACACCGATTCGTTCTTGGGAACGTTTGAACCGCGTGTGACTGTGGACCTCACCGCCGAGGCGCGCGTAGGCGGCACCCACGTCACCATCGGCTACGGCCCTGCCCCGCTACAACTGGGCGCGATTACCTCCCCCGAAGACCCGCTGCGGCTCACCTCCGACCCGCCGCTGCCACGCAGTCAGATTTACACCCTGCTTATGGGCATCGCGCCCGAAGGCGTCTTCGGCGTCTCCACCGCTGGACGACTGGGGCACGCCTTCAGTGAGCAGTTGTTCAGCATCGCCACGGCGCAGGCGACCAGTTACCTCTCGCGGGCACTGGAGCGCGCGACGGGATTAGAGTTGTTCGACATCTACGTGCGCGAGTCTGGCGGGCTGAGGTTCAACATTCAGAAGCAGTTCGGTCGCTTCGCCCTCGGTGTGCGGCAGGGCTTCGGGCGCGAAGGTCACCTATTGTTCCATGTTCAGTATGCACCCAGCCAGAAGTGGCTGATTAAATGGGAGCAGACCGAGCGGGAGCAGACGTTGTTCAAGGTGGGTTGGAGGTTGGGTTTTTAGCCTCACGGCTGCCGCATGCAGGCATTCATTTTTTGCGCCTCCCTCCTTGGACATCCCACGCTCCGCCCCCGCCGCGCACCCCTGCCCATCCGAATACCTGAATACCCGAACACCTCACCCGTCACCGTCAGCGTGGCAGGGCAAGCGCTGCTGAACACCTGGACACCACCTAAGCGCAATGGGTCGGTATTCCCCTCCTTGACAAGGAGGGTTTAGAGGAGAGCAAAATTCCCCTCCTTACCAA
>JANWYM010000709.1 GCA_025055355.1 Abditibacteriales bacterium | reverse complement strand
GGCGATGTCGCCTTTTGCGTCGCCGTTCGATGACAATCACATCGTTTCCTCCCGGTTGACCGGCACGTATCTCTCAGGTGTAAATATCATTATACATCACCAGGACAAAGGTGACAAAGGGATTTTACCCTCAATGGGCTATCTCAAACGCACGGCGCGGATGACGCGATAGCCACCTTTAAGGGCACGTTCCTCCGCCCAGCCGAAAATTTCCGTGACGCGCCGCAGCAAGGTTTTAGCGCCTTGCTTGGTTTGAGCGACCAGCCAGAGTTGCCCCTGCGGCTTGAGGCGCTCTCTGGATTCATTGATCAAACGATACACCGTCGCGTTCCCGGCGCGGAGCGGGGGGTTACACACCACCACGTCGAAGACCCCCTGACGAAAGGGGCTCAGTCCGTCCGCCTGCACGACAGCGGCGTTGAGAATCTGGTGACGGCGCAGGTTCTCCTGCGCCAATTGAGCGGCACGGGCGTTGATGTCGGTCAGAATGACAAATCCCTGTGGCACCAGTTGGGCGGCGGCGATGCCGATGGCGCCGTAGCCGCATCCCAGATCCACCACGTGCGCGTTGGGGACCATTTCCAGCGTTTCAATCAACAACCGCGTGCCAGCGTCAATCCCCGCAAACGAGAACACGCCGTGGTCGGTCACAAACCGATACGTCGCTCCGCGCAGTGTCGCCCGCACCTCGCGCTGCCGGCTGGGCGCCCCTGGCTCGCGGGCGAAGTAATGCTGAAACACCTCCCCGCGGCTCTTTACGTTTTGAACCCTTGCCCTTTCGACCTTTTTCATAAACCAAACTGCCACCTCGCTTACCCTAACACACGCCTCCTGCCATTGTCAAGCCGACAAAGATTTATTTTTTCCGAAAGTGTTGCATTTCGCTTTTTGTTTGTTATAATATGGGGCAGATACTAAATCTTGTAGTTTACGCCATGATTGAACACAATATATGGAGGTCTTGTCCCATTATGCCAACGATGAACCTGACGACTTCAGTGGAAAACTTATCCACATCTGTGGACAGCACAAGCCGCAATTTTTTAAGCCCTCTGGGGGAGAAAATCTTCCTGGACCGCTATGCCCTCAAGGACGGCAGCAAGCAGAGCCTGGCAGTGGGCGATACGGTCATTGTGTGCGTGGACCTCAAGACCGGACAACGCGAAATTGGAACCGTGCATGCTCTCTCCAATGGCGTTGCTACCGTCGCACTCCGCGATGGGGCGATGATGGAGCGGCCGGTCGAGCATCTTGATAAGCCCTTGGAGGTCTACCCGGAGCAGATGATGGAGCGGGTGGCGCGCGGCATCGCGGCGGTGGAGGCTACGGAGGAAAAGCGCGCGGAGTGGGAGAAGAAGTTCCGCTGGCTGCTGGACGGCTGGAAGTTCGTCCCCGGCGGGCGCATTCTGACGGCGGCGGGGACGGAGCAGCAACTCACATTATACAACTGCTACGTGATACCCAGCCCCAAGGACTCCCGCAAGGGTATCGTGGACACCCTCGCGCAGATGATGGAAATCATGTCGCGGGGAGGGGGGGTGGGCATCAACATCTCCTCGCTGCGTCCGCGTCACTCTTACGTCAAGGGCGTCAACGGACGCAGCAGCGGTGCAGTGTCGTGGGGCGCGCTGTATTCGTTTGTGACGGGACTGATTGAGCAAGGGGGGTCGCGCAGGGGAGCCCTCATGCTCATCCTCAACGTCTGGCACCCCGACGTGATAGACTTCATCCATAGCAAGCGCGAGATGGGCAAAATCACCAATGCCAACATCAGTGTTGGCATCACCGATGATTTCATGCAAGCCGTCAAAGAAGACCGCGACTGGGACCTGGTGTTCCCCGACACGGGCGACCCGGATTATGACGCACTTTGGGACGGCGACCTGCCCAAGTGGAAAGCGATGGGCAAACCCGTCATCGTCCACAAAACCGTCCGCGCCCGCGAGATCTGGAACGCCATCATCGAGAGCGCGTGGGCGTCTGCGGAGCCGGGTGTGTGGTTCATGGACCGAGCGAACAATATGAGCAACTCATGGTATTTCGCACCGCTGGTCTGCACGAACCCGTGTGGAGAGCAACCACTTCCCGCCTTCAGCGTGTGCAACCTCGGCGCCATCAATCTCGCCAAGTTCGTATGGGACGGGCGGAACGTTGATTGGGAGGCGTTGCGCAAGACCGTGCGCTATGCGGTGCGCTTCTTGGACAACGTCATTGACGCGACACCGTATTTCTTCGAGGAAAACGAGAAGCAGCAGAAGAGCGAGCGGCGCGTCGGTCTGGGAACGATGGGCTTGGCGGAGATGCTGATTCGGCTGGGCATCCGCTACGGCAGCGAGGAGTCGGCTCAGTTCATTGACCAACTTTACAAGTTCATTGCGACGGAGGCGTATCTGGCCTCG
>JANWYM010000708.1:1295-2412 GCA_025055355.1 Abditibacteriales bacterium | reverse complement strand
ATGCCATCCCCCGCGTCCAATCGCCCCACGGCTCATTGAGCCACCCCAGCGGCGCGCTGAGGAGGAGCAAACCCGCGCCGAGTGCGCGCAGCCAAGTCATTGACTCATTGACCCGCTGACTCATTTCGCCTGCGATTCGGGGCGAAAATGCAGAATGTCCCGCATCGAACCGCTGCGTTCTTCCGCTGGCTTGAACACCGCCTCAACGCGCATGCCAATCCGAGCATCTGCAGGCGGAACCTCCAACTCATGCACCAACCCCCCGTCCGCGCCGTCCAACTGCACGAAGGCAATAACGCGATGCCCGTCGCCGTGCGGCACGACCGTCACGGCATGCACGACGCCGTGCGGGCTGACTTCGACCCACTCCGTCAGTTCCGCAAAACATCGCTCGCAAAACGCTCGCGCTGGCACGAACGTCACCGTGCACGCTGCGCAGCGCGTCCCCAGAAGGCGCGCGTGGTCCTTGATTTCGCGGAAGAACCGCTCGCCCGCCACGCCGTAGGTGTAGCGGCTCTCGACAGGCATCGCACCGCGCCAAGCGCGAAGATGGGTTGGATGAGTCATCAGATTGACCATAGCAACCACCAGTAGCATACCTTAGAGCCTGTCCGAAAACGCTCCCCTCCTTCCCAAGGAGGGGTCAGGGGAAGTCCGGAGCCAGCCAGCAACCCCCTGCGGTCCTCCTGGTCAAAGGAGATAGCGAGGTTTTCGGAGAGGCTCTTAGTTAGGTCAGGCACGTCAACGACGCCGCTCATTCAATCAATCGTCCACAGCGTCAGCGTGTCACGGTCTTTCACGAACACGCGGTTGCCTGCGATGATGGGATACGCCCAGGTCTCGGTCTCAGCAACCTTATACTTGGCGACCTCGGTGTATTCTTTGTTGCTGGGTTTGAAAGCAATCAGATAGGTATCGCTGGTCAGTGCCAGCAGGACCGAACCTGCATCGAGAACTGCGCCACATTGCCCGCGAGGAGTGAGGTCGGTCCAGAGAACTTCGCCGGTCTGGGCGTTCACGCAGAAGAAGTTGCGACGGGAAGAGAGTCCATACAGCAAGCCGTCTTTCAGCACCGGCGTATTGAACTGATGAGGAGGCTCGCTCTTCCAGAGGTCTT
>JANWYM010000708.1:0-1285 GCA_025055355.1 Abditibacteriales bacterium | reverse complement strand
CCTGAACGCCCGCCCGGCGTAGATGAGCGTTTGCCCGTCAACAATGGGTGTGCTTGTGTTATACCGCCCCGCCAAGAAAGGGATTTGCCAGAGAAGTTTGCCGTCGGCGGCACTGATGCCCACGAGAGATTTCTCTGTCGGTGTCACGATCTGTTGCACGCCGGCGACCGTCATCAGCACCGGCGAGCCGTAGGCGGGGCCGTCACCGCTCCACTTCCATTTCTCTTCGCCGCTGATGAGGTCATACGCGACGACGGTGCCACTGCCCTGCCCGCCGAGATGGACGATACACTTACCTCCTACGATGAGGGGCGAAAACGCCGTGTAGAACTGAGGCCACGATTTGGAGTCCTTTCGCCACATGACCTTGCCGGTCGCCGCCTCGAGGCAGGAGAGGACACCGCCCACACCGAGCGTGCAAATTTTCCCTTCTGCGACGGCGGGGGAACTGCGCGGTCCGGCGTGCCTGCTCGCCGGACCGGTTACCGACACCGTTGCGTATCTGTCCTGCCACACGATCTTACCGCTGGCGGCATCGAGGCACGAGATGACCTCTTCCTCCCCTTGCCGCGTGAAGACATAGATCCTATCCCCCACCAACGCGGGGGATGCATCGCCCAGTCCCACCGTCACTTTCCACCTCTGCGTCAGTTCCTTAGGCCACATCGCCGGGGCGGTGAACCCTATAACCCTGTTGTCCCGGTTCGGTCCGCGCCACTGTGGCCAGTCGGCGGCAAGGGCGGTAGGCATCAGGTAGACAGCCAATGACGCGAGGATTGAACTCACAGAGAACGTGCGCAGCGATGATAAGCGATGCATCATGACTCCCTTCCCTTTCTGACTGAGATGGTTACGTCAAGGCGGCGAAGCGGGGGCGCCGCCGCCTATCACTATGAACGTTTGAGGTGCTGAATTGTTCAGAAAAAAGATGGCTCGTTGACAGTTTTGGATGAAACGATTCCTGCTCTTTTCCTCCTGATGATTTTGTCTAAATCCAGCCGAAGTTACGCAGTTGCTGACGCTCTCTTTCTCCTTCCCGATGAAAATCCCTGTCGGAGGGAGCGCAGCGAAGCCACCTCCTCCGCTCGCGATGACGTTTTCACGCGGAGAGGACGGCTTCGCCCCGCTCCTCTCGGCGTGGCGGGCGACTTTTCGGAGAGGCTCTCAGCGGAGCAGATAGGTGATAGCCTGGGTTGACAAGGAACCCAGTTTGCGTTTACAATGCATAGCGAGTTCCCTCCTGCGTGCGAGTGGAGGGTGACTTGATCAGGAGTTACGCAGTTGC
>JANWYM010000707.1 GCA_025055355.1 Abditibacteriales bacterium | reverse complement strand
GTCATTGCGGCACCACACTGCATAGAATCTTCCTCCTCGTCGTCGCTTTTGAAGTTCGAGAACGAGGACGAGGAGGAAGAGGACGGCGACGATTTTCGAGGGAGGAGAAGATGTTGGCTTCATACAACAGTGGCGCCCCTGCTCTCCGTGAGCATAGGGTCCCGTCCCGGCAAGGGGCGGCAGACGATGACGCAGCGTTTGAGCGAACGGTGCGGCTTTATAAGGATAGAATTTTCCATTACGTCTGCCGTCTGACGGGTGACATGGAGGAAGCCGAAGACATTACTCAGGAGGTCTTCGTGCGCGCCTATCGCTCGCGGGAGACGTTTCGCGGCGAATGCAGTTACCTGACGTGGCTGTATCGCATCGCCATCAACCTGTGCATTGACCGCGCCCGCGACCGCCAGCGGCGGTTGGAGGATGCCATCTCCTTGGACGCGCCTTCGGATGATGAGGACGGCTTAGGATGGGAACCGTCGGATTGGTCGCAAGACCCCTGCCGCGAACTGGAACGCGCCGAACTGCGTGACCGAGTGCAGCAGTCGGTGAGGACGCTGCCAGATAAACTGCGTAGTGTGGTTGTGCTGTATTTCATGCAAGGGCTGTCTTACGAGGAGATTGCCTCGACGCTGGACTGTTCGATCGGCACGGTCAAGTCGCGTCTGTTCAACGCGAAAGCGCGTCTGGCACGGAAACTGCGCTCTTATGTGGAGGGCACGATGTAACTGAGACTAAACTTTTGTGTTTCGCGCTTCTCTCTCCACACAGGAAAACGTCACGGCGAGTGGAGCGCAGCCGTCTCCCTTGCCCGTCATTGCGAGCGCAGCGAAGCAATCCCTTCCCAATGACAGGACAGGTTAGGAGCGGGGTGTTATGGGGGCGGCGCGGCGGGGCTTTGCATCGCGGCAACGCCGAGGAGAACCCCGCCTCAAAAAAGACAGAACACTTTGCAGGAGCAAGCGTCGTGAGGGATGAAGTTTTGTAGCGCCACGATGGGAGCGAAGGCACCTGAGAGCGATCTGCATCGAATGAAGACGAGGAGGAGTGATGATGAGCAAGTTCAATCGTAGCACGATGGTTGGCGTTAGCGCGCTCGTATTGTTTGCGACCGCGCTGGCGTGGCGGTTGCCGTCGCTGGCGCAGCAGCCGCCGGGCGGGCAGCCGCCGGACGACAGGCGGGGCAGGCGGGTGTTTGACCCTGCGCAGATGGTGGACATGGTGTTGGACCGCATGCAGTTGAACGACGCGGAACGCGCCGCCACCAAAGAGACTTGGCTGGCGAAAATTAGCGCACGCAACGCGCTGATAGAGAAGGTGAGCCAACTGCGCGAAGTGGCGGAGAACCCGCAGAGTTCGGAGGAGGATCTTAAAAGGGCCTTGGGCGACTTTGCGGCGGCTTACCAGACCTACGCCAAAACGGTCAGTGAAGCCGATGGGAAACTGGTTAAGAAAATTTCCCTGCGCACGCGGGCGCGGCTGACAGCGATGGGCATTCTGGAGAACGGCGTGGGTTTCGGTGGCGGTTTCCGCTTCATGGGTCGACCGCGCCGACCGGACGGTAACGATCGGAGCGTCGCACGTCGCGGGGGTGACGGACAGTAGCGCGGTTGCCGCGTGATAAAAGAGCGCGCACCCTCGTGACATCGAAGAGCCTCGTGAACGCAGAGAACCGCAGAGGACACATCGAGAGCCGCTGTGAACACCAAGGGAACCCTGCGGCTCTCCATCCCCCGCAGCGTCCTCTGCGTTAAAATAAAAAAGGCAGAATGAGGAGCACAACGATGATGAGAAGAAGGGTCAACAAACGGAGTCCGTGGATTTTGGGCATGGTAGTTTCCGTGTTGTTCGTTGGCACGGCGGCATACATTTACCACGTTATCGCCGGGGCGCCGGTGAAGGCGGCGGAAAGACCGGGAGCGCGGGTGAAGGCGGCGCGCGCGCGTGCAGCGACGCGCAAGCCCACGAGCAAACCGTCCTCTCCGTCCAGCAGTTACACCATCATCGCGCGGCGCAATCTGTTCCAGCCGCTCATTGCGCCGCCACCTAAGGTTAAGGTGACGCCTCCCCTTCCTCCAAAGGTCAATACCCCTCCACCACCTCCTGCGAACATCCCCAACTTTTTCATGCCCCCGCCCATGCCGGATGCCTCCATCGCCGCGCACAGCCCCGCGATGGATAGAATTACCGTCGTTGGCTCGGTGCGCGTGGGAGATGAGTTATACGTGCTGGTGGAGGACTTAGCCAAAGGGGAGACGCGCTACGTGAAAGCGGGTGAATCGGCGTTCGGTTATACCGTCAAAGCCGCTAACGTAGATGATGCCACGCTGGAGCGCGACGGGCAAACCTTCAAGGTGGCGATGGGGGAAGGCAAAGTGAGCACACCCATTCGTCCCAGCCGCGGCGGCTTTGCGCCG
>JANWYM010000706.1 GCA_025055355.1 Abditibacteriales bacterium | reverse complement strand
ACGCCCGCCCCTACGAATACCCCTCAACGTGCACAGACGGCAAATTTTAGTAAGCAGTGCCTCTGTGCCAGCCCGCTTCTATGACCGCAATCGGGCTGGCAGGGACGCCCGCCCCTACGAATACCCCTCAATGTGCACAGACGGCAAATTTCAGTAAGTCACAATTGCCCCCCTCCGATGCTCCGTCTGAGCAAAGAGTAAAAATCAACTTAACGAAGCCATAGTTTCCTCAACGACGGCTTCGCTTCAATGTAACGCCGGTGCGCGTCCAGATAACACTCTTTCACCAGCGCGTCCACGGCGGCGGCGGACATGAACGCGGGGGAAAAACCAGGCACATACGGGTCAATCGTGAACCGCGCCGTGTGGANGAGGTGGGCAATTAAATCCTTGGGGTCTTCGTCACCGACGGCGAAGCGAATCGTCGTCGGCGTGATGCCCGCCTGTTCCAACTGTTCTGGCGAGAGTTCCGAGTGCGTCGTCAGGGCGGGGCAACTGACGATGGTGTTCGACTGCCCCAAACTAATCATGCGGTCGGCGCGGTCGAGTGAGGCGATGGACTCCAGCGCGACCTGCCACAGCCGCTCCACAAGTTGACTCAACGTTTTGCCAAACGCGCTGCGCGCGTCAATGCCGAAGTGCTCCAACTGCTCCGCGACAAGTTGCGGCACATCGGTGGCGTGGGTGGTGTTGCGACGGGGTGAGAGTTTGCGGGTTTGGCTACTCATAAAAAATTTCCTCTCTTACTGCACAGGCTCTCTTCGACCAACGCCGGCAAGATGAGCCCCGCCGCTCCGCGCAGGCTGAACGCGGCGTATGGGGTGAGCGGTGTCGGGTGGGTGTTGACCTCGACCACAGTGGCGCGATTGCGCAAGGCGACGTAGGGCAGGGACGCCGCTGGCTCCACGAGGCTCGAGGTGCCGATGGAGAAAAACAGGTCGCATGATGCCGCCGCCTGCCACGCGGCTTGCAGGGCGTGCGGTGGCAGCGGCTCGCTGAACCAGACGACGTCGGGGCGCAGTGGTCCACCACAGCGCGGACAGCAGGGGGGAAGGTCGCCGGTCTGCGTCCATGACTCGACGATGAGGTCTTCGTTGAAGCATTTCGTGCGGGCAATGTTGCCATGTAGTTCAATCACGTTGCGGCTGCCCGCCCGCTGGTGTAAGCCGTCAACGTTCTGTGTGATGAGCGTGAATTGTGGGACGCGCCTCTCCAGTTCCACCAGCGCGAGATGACCGGGATTGGGCTGCGCCTCCGCGACGAGTTGCCGCCGCCACGCATACCACTCCCACACTAATTGCGGATTGCGCCGAAACGCCTCGGGTGTCGCCAAATCCTCTGGGCGATACTGCGCCCACAACCCCGTCTGCGCATCGCGGAACGTCGGGACGCCGCTCTCCGCCGAAATGCCAGAGCCCGTCAGCGCCACGACGTGCCGAGCAGCGCGGAGGGATGCGGTCAGTTCGAGGGGGATCTCAGGTTTCATGCACTACCCAACCCCACCCGCGAGAAGAATTCCGGCACGCCGCGAATCCCCAGATTCAACCGAAATAACGCACCCGCGCCCGCGCCGTCCGTGTCTTTGTTCTGCCCGCCCGCGCAGATGACATAGAGGTCGGTGTAATCCTTGCCGCCGAAGGTCAGGCTTGCCACTTTCTTCGCAGGGAACTTGATGCGGCGTTCCTCCGTGCCGTCGGGGGCGTAGCGCACGATGCAGCCGCCGTCCCAGCGGGCGGACCAGACGTAGCCCTCCGCGTCCACCGTCAAGCCGTCAGGCCACCCTTCGCCCTCCGCGTCAGGCACTTCGACGAATGTGCGCTGGTTGTAAATTGCGCCGGTCTCGCTCTCGTAGTCGAACAGGTAAATTTTCCGCGCGGACGAATCGGTGTAGTAAAGTTGCCTGCGGTCAGGCGTGAAGCCCAAACCGTTCGAAACGCCGATGCCTTCCAACAGCACGGTCAGGGTGCCGTCCGTGTCGAGGCGATACAACCTGCCCGGTCGGTCTTTCGTGGACATCACACCGCAGAACACGCGCCCCACCGGGTCGGCAATCACATCGTTGAAACGATTGTCGCGCTCGTCGGGAAGTTCCTCGATGATGTAGTCCAGTTGTCCGTCGCGCCACGTCGCCACCGCGCCCTTCGCCATGAACAACAGCAGCGCGCCGTCCGCCTGAACGGTGAAACCGCCCACCACTTCACCTTCATAACACGGCTCGTGCTCTCCCGTCGCCGGGTCGTAGCGGAAAATGCGCCCTTGCGGAATATCGGTCCAGTAAACTTTCTTCTCCATCGGATGCCAGAGCGGATTCTCGCCGGTGTGACAAGCGTAATCAGCAACCAGTTGTGGTTCCATGTCGCGCCTCCATCGAAAAGTTCGCTCCCATTATAGCACAAATCACGTTCTGTCCCGTCGCATG
>JANWYM010000705.1 GCA_025055355.1 Abditibacteriales bacterium | reverse complement strand
GCTGGTCTGAGGCATCTGCGCGCGCGCTCGCGGTCAGCGGGCGGAGGATTACCTTGACGGTGTGTCCATCGGTGGCTTACCCGATCTGGCGGAGATGCTCTCGGAAGTGGATAGGTTGGTGAAACTGTAAGGTAGGCTGTTCACGGATGGCACGGATGACACGGATTGCTGTTGAGTTGCTGCTAAACTCAATCCGCGTTATTTGTGCCATCCGTGAACACTCGTCCTCATGTCTCAAAAGCACATCCTCTTCACCCTCAACCACGCCCCCTTCGGAACCATCTATCACAGCGAGGGGCTGCGCGCTGCATTGGGCGCGACGGCGGGGATTGAGGAAAACACAGTCGACGTCGTCTATCTCGGCGATGGCGTTTACTACACGCTCAAAAGTGTTGACCGCAACGACACGCGCGTTTTTCTGGAGACGCTGTCCACGTTGGGCGTCACACTCAAAGCCGAACGCGAATCGCTCGAAGAACGTGGCGTGCAAGCGGACGCACTCGCCGAGGACGTTGAGGTCATCTCCCGCGCCGAGGTGCGCGGGCTGATTGACAAAGCGGATATGGTGATAGGTTTCTGATGGGCGACCTCTATCTTGTTGACCGACCTTTCGGCGAAAACGCTCTGCGCCTCGCGCAAGAGGACGCTGCTGCCATTGTCGTCCTCATTCAAGATGGCGTTTACCTCGACCCGCGTCCGCTGCTGGACGCAGGCAAGACTGTCTACGCCGTCCAACGGGACGTTGAAAAACGCGGACTCCAACAGCGCATAGCATCGGGCGTGCAACTGATTGACTACGGGCAGTTGGTGGACCTCATCGCCGCTCACAAAGTTGTCAACTTTGTATGAGGCAGAAAAAGATGGCAGACAAAACGATTGATATTCGCGGCTTGATTTGCCCCTACACGCTCCTCGCCACCCGCGACGCCTTGAAGTCTCTGACCACAGGGCAAGTGCTGGAGGTCCTTTGCGACAACGAATCCGCTGCCACCACCACCATCCCCAACTTCTGCCAGAAAAAGGGCTATCCCTTTCAAGTGTCCCAAGATGGCGCGCAGTCGTGGCGACTGCGGATTGAGAAGATGGATTGAAGGCAGAGCAGAAAAACTTGAATTTCCCCTTGCGGCATGGTAGAATGTAGCACGACTGCGGGTTAAAGACGGAAGGGGTTTTCATGTCCCAAACGGGACACCGCGCCACACGAAAACGGGAGGGTGAGGCTCCCGCCGAGCCGTCTCCGCTGGAGCGTCGCCCTCCCGGGGGTGCGGTTATTTTCGAGGGAGGATACAACATGGCGGCGGCTGCCGAGGTGCTCAAAGAAGGTGTGCAAGGCGCTAAGAGTTTGGTCAAGGGGCTCAGCGTCACCTGGACGAATTTTTGGCGGACGGCGGTGGGGAGGCAAGCGGTGACGCGGCGTTACGGCGAGGATCAACACCCCGAAACCGACCTATGGATGCGCGAGCGGTATCGCGGGTTGCACGGCTTGACCTACCACCCTGAGAAGACCTACGAGGACGGCTCGCGTTACGAGAACTGCATCGGCTGCATGGCGTGCGCGAAGGTGTGCCCCGACCAACTGATTACGATGGTGCTGGAAAAGAGGGCGGGACATAGCGGACGGTATCCCGTGTCCTTCCAGATTGACCTGAACCCTTGCTGCATGTGCGGGTTGTGTTCTGAAATCTGCCCGACGCCGTTCAAGGCGCTGCTGATGACCCGCGAAATCGAAATCGCCTCTACCGACCGCGCCGATTTGATTCTGACGAAGGACCGCTTGATGGAGTTGGGCGACCGCGAGTGCGCCCGCCTGCGCCGCGACCACAACGGAGCGTTGACGGACGAGATTTCTTACAAAGGCTGGGCACGCGCGGAAGCCAAACAGGAGAAGCGCGAGGCAGTCGCCGAAAAGCGCGCCGCTGGTGACGCCGCCGCGCCCGTGAAGAAAGCCCCCGCGAAGGTCGCCCCCAAAGTGGCGGCAAAAGCCGAAGCCTCCGCCGAAACGGCAGCCGCTGCAGAGAAGCCGGCAGAAGGCGATGATTCGGCAGGGACCTCATCGTAGGGCGAGACATCCCTTTTCGCCTTTTGTGATGGTCGCCGCCAAAGACAGAATAAGGATGATCTTGACCTCCGGCTGCCGCAGCAGAGCGGAAGGAGTTCGTAAGGAGTCATGTCATGTCGGAAGCCGACGTTAAACTGGCGAAACTGCAGGAGATCTTGACGGGGATGGGCAGCGTGCTGGTCGCCTACTCTGGCGGCGTCGACAGCGCGCTGCTGCTCAAGGTGGCGACGATGACCTTGGGCGAGAGGGCCGTGGGCGCGATTGGCGTTTCCCCCAGCCTCGCGGAGGACGAATACAAGGAAGCCCTCGACATCGCCGCACATATCGGCGCGCGGGTGATAGAAGTGCCGACGGAGGAGTTC